>NZ_JYNH01000060.1 GCF_000960765.1 Desulfosporosinus sp. I2
GATTGTTTCGGACAGCGTAGCCATGCCCTTGTGGTCCATGGATCCAAGTATCTTTCGAAACCGATGTATGAGGGTTAGAAGGGTCCCTATTTTGAGAAATAATCAATACCGCTACCAAGGCAGCTAATAGACTAAACGTGATAAGGGCCCTTAAGACGCGTTTGCGGTCCATCCGATAAAGCACCCCTTTAAATTAGGTTTTAAAGAGTTTTAAGGACTATTCTTGCCTGTTCTAGTGTTTGGTCTATGTCAGCTTTCGAATGGGCCGTTGATAAAAAGACAGCTTCAAATTGACTGGGGGCTAAATAAATACCATGTTCTAACATCCCGCGGAAGTACTTGGCAAATCGCTCCACATCTGAAGTACAAGCGCTGGCATAATCCTTAACCGGAACGTCAGTAAAAAAGGGAGAAAACATGGCCCCGATGGAATTAACCCAGATAGGCAGTCCAGCCTCTTGGGCAAGTTGCTTTAAACCTTCTGCCAGTCGGATTGTTTTACTTGTTAAAGCCTCATACGTGCCAGGTTGTTGTAACAATCTTAACGTCGCTAAGCCAGCGTTCATGGCTAAAGGATTACCAGAAAGGGTTCCTGCTTGATAGATTGGGCCACTAGGAGAAATCTGTTCCATAAAACGACGTTTCCCGCCGTAAGCCCCAACTGGAAGTCCCCCGCCGATTACCTTACCTAAGCAAGTCAAATCCGGATCAATTCCGAAATAGGCTTGGGCTCCACCGTAACTAACCCTAAAGCCGGTCATCACTTCGTCAAAGATGAGTAATGCCCCGTACTCTTTTGTTAAATTGCGAACTCCCTGTAAGAATCCTTCTTCAGGTAAGACTACACCCATATTTCCTGTGACTGGTTCGAGAATCACTGCGGCAATCTCTTCCCCTTCACTCTGAAAGATCTCTTTTAACCCTTCAAGATCATTAAACCGGGCGGAAATAGTGGTAGATGCAATTTGAGCTGGAACTCCAGGAGAGGTTGGAACACCTAAAGTCAAAGCACCACTGCCTGCCTTAATCAAAAGTTGGTCTGAGTGCCCATGATAACAACCTTCAAATTTTACGATTTTTGTCCGGCCTGTAACGCCACGTGCTAAGCGTAGAGCACTCATTGTCGCTTCAGTCCCAGAGTTAACCATGCGTACCATCTCCATGGAGGGAAACGCTCTCAGTACTTCTTCGGATAATTCGCTTTCAACTTCGGTCGGAGCACCATAACTTGTTCCGCGTTCCGCCACCCGTTTGATCGCCTCAACCACGTTCGGGTGGGCATGCCCTACGATAAGCGGACCCCAAGAACCCACAAAGTCAAGATAACGATTACCATCGATATCCCAAATATAAGCTCCTTCGCCGCGGTCGATAAATACCGGGTTTCGACCTACGGATTTAAAGGCTCTTACGGGTGAATTAACACCACCCGGAATCACCTTCTGGGCCCTAAGAAATGCTTGGTGGCTTTTTTGATCGACAAAACTCATGTAAATACCTCCTTTCTAGTTAGCTTCTTCTTCTAGAAAATATTGCATACTGCTCTTCTTTAATTCCACAGTACTAAAAAGCATCGAATAAGTCTTTACCCCTGTTGCCACAGAAATTTTCTTCATAACCTCTCCGCAATCCTCCGCAGTTTTCCCATGGATCATCGTAAAGAGGTTGTAAGGCCAATCAGGCAAGGTTGGTCTTTGGTAACAATGACTAACTTCCTTAAAGCGCGCCATAATTTCCCCAACCTCAGCCGCTTGTTCAGGATTAACTTGCCAAACTCCCATAGCGTTGGCCACGAAACCTGCTTTCTGATGTCGCAAAACTGCGCCAAAACGGCGAGTAACTTCTGCATTTAAGAGTCGATTTGCACAAGCAATGACCTTTTCAACTGGCCACTGAAGGTTTTCGGCAAGCACGGTAAAGGGAGTCGGTGAATCCGGCAGATTTCCTTGGAGCACTCGAATTAGAGCGATGTCTTCATCCGTTAGATCATAAGGAGTGACACATTCCTTTTGTGCGCCGCGGAACTCAGTGTCTCTGAAAATGTCTATTTCCTCTTCAGGAGACAATTCCTCACCAGATAAGTCAAAATCAAAATTGACATTGATTTTAAACAATCGAGTGGCCGGAAGGCTATACACATCCTGTACTCCAGAGACTTCGCGAATCGTTTGGAGAATTCTTTCAGCGATAACCTGCGAACGGGCAATGAGTGTAAACCAGAGGTTATACTCATGATTACGAATATAATTGTGAGTCACTCCGGGAAGCCCCTCTAGAAGTTTTGCTAAGATGGGAATCTTCTCTTCTGGAACCTTCGCCACACATAAGGTACTATAGTACCCTAAACTTCGCGAATCAAAGACGCCTCCTAAACGACGAATGATCCCTTCCTGTCGAAGGCGTTGAATTCGTTTAAAGGCATCATCCTCTGTCGTCCCTGCGGCTTCGCCGAGGATCTGGTAGGGATGGACGGCTATCGGGAAGCGGTCCTGGATGGCATTTAGGAGGGCTCGATCCTTTGAATCCATATAAATCCCCTTTCTCCCATGGTATAAGCACCAAGGCTCCTCTGCCATGTAATCTCCCTCATTATAGTACGCAGCCCGTGCCCGGCAACCTCCGCAGGCACGCTTATACTCGCAGGAGCCGCAACCACCTTTATAATCGAGGGTACGAAGATTATTTAAAACTTCATTGTTACGCCAAATTTCATCAAATGGGGTCTCCCGTACATCTCCAAGCGGGATATTTAAATAGGCACAGGGTTGGACTTGCCCTTTCGGTCCAATGATACAATAGGCTGTTCCAGCCAAGCACCCACGACTAAAACGCATATTAACACCCATTTGTTGAGCGATTCGCATAAACTGAGGGGCACACGTTGGCTTGAGTTCTATATCAACGGTTTGTTGTTTCTTCATAATTCGAGTTAAGATTTCCTCATACGCTTCCGCTTTGAGGGTTTCTTCTTCAATTGAAACTGCCCGTCCAGTCGGCACGAGGAAAAAGAAATGGTGGGCGACCGCGCCTAATTCGACCGCAAAATCTGTAATCGCTTCTACTTCGTTCGCATTCCAATCCATAATGGTTGTGTGAATTTGGAACGGAAGGCCAACTTCACGGCAAATTTTCATGCCTCGCACTGCCCCATCCCAGGCACCTGGGAATTTGCGGAATTCATCGTGCTTTTTCTTATCCATGGAGTCTAAGGAAATACCCATGCCCATAGCTCCAGCCGCTTTAAGTTGCCGAGCTAATTCCAGGGTAATTAAGGTGCCGTTCGTTCCAAATACAGGACGCAACCCCAGAGACGTGGCATAGGCCACTAATTCAACAATATCAGTCCTCGTCAGGGGTTCTCCCCCACTAAAGATCATAATCTTGAAACCAGCTTTGGCAATTTGTTCTAACATGGTCTTTGCTTCGCTTGTGCTTAGTTCGTCTTCTACTTTACAGCCTGCATCACGGTAACAATGGTCACAGTACATATTACAAGCGTTCGTTGTATTCCAAGAAACTATCATACAGGTCCTTCCTCTCTGAGCCAATTCGCAACATCTAACGCATGATACGTGATTAGTAAATCGGCTCCTGCACGCTTCATGCTTACCAAGGCTTCCATGACAATACGTTTCTCGTCAATCCATCCGTTGGCAGAAGCCGCTTTTACCATCGCGTACTCACCGCTGACATTGTATGCTGCCACAGGCACTCCGCATTTCTGCTTAGTACGATAGATAATATCTCCATAGGCCATGGCCGGCTTGACAATAATCAAATCGGCCCCTTCTTCAATATCTAACTCTGTCTCCCGCATCGCTTCATTGCCATTCGAGGGATCCATCTGATAAGTCCGACGATCTCCAAACTGAGGGGTTGACCCCGCAGCTTCCCGGAAAGGTCCGTAAAAACCTGAAGCAAACTTCGCTGAATAAGCCATAATGGGAATATGAGAAAATCCTTCTTTGTCTAACAGTTCTCTGATTGCAGCGACTCGGCCATCCATCATATCAGACGGAGCAACCATATCCGCACCCGCTAGTGCATGGGAGAGAGCGGTCTGGGCAAGCAAGTCTAGGGTCGGATCGTTGAGGACTTGTCCCTGATCAATTAGCCCACAATGTCCGTGATCGGTATACTCGCACAGGCATACATCGGTAATCACATAGAGTTCCGGAAAATGCTTCTTGGCTAAACGTACAGCCTCTTGAACAATTCCATGCTCATGATAAGCCCCTGACCCTACGCTATCTTTACTCTCCGGAATACCGAAAAGTAAGACCGCTGGGATTCCTAGTTTCACAACCTCTTGAAGAGCTAGGATTAATTCATCGAGTGAAAAGTTATATACACCCGGCATGGAGGAAATCTCCAACTTTTTTTTCTCACCCATCATGACAAACATAGGGTAAATTAAGTCCTGAACTCTAACATGATTTTCCTGTACCATACTTCGAATGGCTTGATTGGCTCGTAAACGGCGTGGGCGCCTTTTAAGTTCCATTATTGAACCCTCCTGTAGTTTTGGTCTTACTTTATCCCGATTTCTTCGTCCGTTAAATAGCATGCGGGGTCGGACTCCCAGAAGTCTCCTGTTACAGCTTCCGCACGTGTCCGAAAATTACCGTTACACATGTCTAGGTATTGACAAGCTGCGCATCGTCCTTTGAGTAGGGCTTTACGGTCCTTTAGCCCTGCCATGATGGGATGGGATACATCGGTCCAGATCTCTGCGATCTTGCGTTCGCGGACATTTCCAAACGAGATATGCTGGGTGAATTGGTCAGGATGGACGTTCCCCAGTGGGTCAACTTCGCCGAAGGCAATCCCTGAACGGTTTCCCCCATTGAATCCGATCAGACTCTTGATCTTTTCTGCCCTAGCTGGATCTTCTTTTAAGGCTTGGATGTACATGTACACTCCATCACAATGATTATCGACGGTCAAGATCTCTTTTTTCAAACCGCGCTCTTCAAAGTCGCGAGTCCGGCGAATAATCGTATCCATCGCCTGACGGGATTCTTCCGGCGTCACATCTTCGGCAATCATTTGGTTACCACGACCTGAATAGACCAGATGGTAAAAGCAAACGCGATCAATATTCTCGGCTTCAATGAAGTCGAAGATCTTGTCTAGTTCTTTAATGTTATGGTGATTTATGGTAAAACGAAGCCCAACCCGTTGATCCACGGCCACACAGTTTTGAATTCCTTGCATTGCCGCTTGAAAGGCTCCTTCTTTACCACGGAACTTATCGTTGACATCGGCAAGCCCATCCAGTGAGATTCCAACATAGGAGATTCCAATGTCTTTGATGCGCCTAGCCACTTCCGGTGTAATCAGAGTGCCATTGGTAGATAGTGTTGCGCGCAGTCCTTTGGAAATCGTATACTCGGCGAGTTCGAAAAAATCGGGGCGTATAAGGGGCTCTCCTCCGGAGAAAAGTAGAACAGGAGATTTGAATTCGGCTAGGTCGTCGATAAATCGCTTAGCTTCTTCAGTGGACATTTCTCCCTCGTATTTTTGTGCATCAGACTCCATATAACAATGTGCACATTTTAAGTTACAAGTCTTGGTCGAATTCCACACAACAACCGGCCCTGAAAGAGTGGTCGTTCCATTTCGAGCTCCGCGGGAGTCTTTATTATAACGTAGAGAGTCTCCAAAATAATCTGTATCAAATAAAAGCTTTGTTACGCTAATCATGGTTTATTTCCCTCCAGCAATGTTTCTACCAATCCGCTAATTGTATATTGAGATGCTTCTTTGAAAATTGTCAGACCAAGTTCTTGAGCAGTTGCACTCGTGATCGGCCCGATAGAATAGAGAGAAACATTGTCCAGCAAGGAAACATCTCCATCAATCAGAGTCATAAAGTTTCGCACTGTCGAAGAACTGGTAAAGGTGACTGAATGGACCGCTTTGTCTTGTAGCAAGCTTTTTAATTCACTACGGTTTGCTCCACCAATGACAGTTTTATAAACTGGGACATCCCAGACATCCGCACCCATGGCCTTAAGAGATACTGGCAAAACGTCTCTTGCTTCTTCCGCCCTTGCGAGCAAAACCTTCTGACCCGTTGATATACGGCTCGATAAACCTTCAACAATTTTCTCCGCCCGGAATTCTTCTGGCACATAGGCAACTCGTAATCCCCTTTGTTCGATAGCCATTTTTGTCGCAGGGCCTATGGCGACTATCTCAATGCCAATCAGATCCCGAACATCCCGTTCTTGCCGCTTAAGCTCGGCAAAAAAGGCTTCAACCCCGTTAACACTGGTAAAGATGAGCCATTGAAACTCTTTAAGATTATTTAAAGCATTAATCAAAAACGAGTTATCTGAAGGAGGGGCAATATCAATCGTCGGAAATTCCCAAGCTTCTCCTCCTAAGGCTTCAATCGCCTGAGATAACTCGCTCGCTTGATGGCGTGCCCGAGTGACAATAATCCGTTGTCCAAACAGAGGCTTCTTTTCGAACCACTGGAGTTTTTCTCGCAATCTGACGACTTCTCCGACTATAATGATCGAGGGGTTCGTAAACCCCTGCTTTATAACCTCTGTTGCAATAGTATCCAGTTGCCCCACGAGCGTCCGTTGCTCCGGACGAGTACCCCATTGGATAATTCCAACGGGAGTCGTAGGCTTTTTGCCATTTTCCATCAGTTTTTGAGCAATCATGGGGAGATTCTGCATTCCCATCAGAAAAACAAGGGTTCCGTGTGAAAGTGCAAGGTGGTCCCAATGAATGGTTGTTTCGTTTTTGGTTGGATCTTCATGTCCTGTAATGACAGCAAAGGAGGTTGTTAAATCTCGATGTGTCACAGGGATACCAGCGTAGGCTGGGACAGCAATCGCGGAAGTAATCCCTGGTACTACTTCAAACTGTATACCTGCCTTGAGTAACGCTTCTGCTTCCTCGCCTCCCCTGCCAAAAACAAAAGGATCTCCCCCTTTAAGGCGAGTCACTATTTTCCCTTCAAGTCCCTTATCAACGAGGACCTGGTTTATTTCTTCTTGTCTCAAGGTATGCCGGTCCGGAGATTTCCCAACATAGATAAGTTCACAATCCGGACGGGCTAACGCTAAGAGGCGCCGCGAAGCTAAACGATCATAAACTAATACATCCGCTTTAGCGATACATTCCGACCCTTTTAGGGTTATTAATTTCGGATCTCCCGGACCTGCACCGACTAAAAATACATATCCCTTATTCAAAGCGAACACTCCTATCCAATCAAGTTCCCCTATCGTATTTCCGCCAATATATCGTTAGCCCCTAGGGCTATCAAACGATTGGCGACCTCATTGCCTACTGTTTCTGGATCAAGCCCTTGGGCTTCAGCCTTAATCAATCGTGTCCCATCTAAGCTTGCTACCATCCCTCGAAGAATAATCTGTCCATTGATTACTCGTGCTAAGGCTCCAATGGGAACCTGACATCCGCCTTCAAGTTTGCGCATTAAAGCACGTTCCGCGCGAACTGCTTGTTCCGTGGCAATATCATTAAGAGGAGAGAGTAACTTCTGAATGTCAGATCGTCTCTCCACGATTTCGATAGCAACTGACCCTTGGCCGACTGCCGAAAGCATCAAATCTTCTGGTAGAATTTGGGTGATTCGTTTTTCCCACCCTAACCGTTTCACCCCTGCCGCAGCAAGTACAATCCCATCCATCTCTGACTCTTGCAGCTTTTTCCAGCGAGTTTGAAGATTCCCCCGTAGATCCATAAATTTAAGATCTGGGCGATAGTGTTTTAGTTGGGCTTTTCGACGAAGACTGCTTGTACCGATAATTGCTCCAGAGGGTAATTCCTCTAGAAGGACTCCGGTCTTACTTAAAAAGACGTCCCTTGGCTCCTCCCGTTCGCAAAAAGTGCTAATCATTAACCCCTTTGGTAACACGGTTGGCATATCTTTGAGACTATGAACTGCCATGTCAAGTTCATCATCCAACAGTCCTTGTTCCAATTCCTTAGTAAATAATCCTTTGTCCCCTATTTTGGAAAGGGGAACATCCAAGATCTTATCTCCCTTAGTTTTCATTGAAACAAGCTCGAATTTACCCTCAGGATAAAACATCTCTAATTTACTTTTTACCCACTCAGCTTGCCACATTGCTAATTGACTATCCCGAGTCCCAATCCTAATGGTCTTCATTCTGCTTCTGCCCTCCCACGGTGCATGTGTCCAGGATGTTGCTTCATAATTTTATTGGATCGTTTTTCTTCTTCCTCAACATCCAAATCAAAAAGATTTTGTAAGATTTCCGTATAAAGATGGCCTTGGCTCGTCGAAGCATACTCTTTAAGATTCGTGATAGGCACGTGTAAGAGATGGTTAACAATGGAATTAGCCATAGATCGAACAACTTTCTCCTGTTTTGGGGTTAAACCGCCAAGGCGTTCAAAGGCACGCTCAAGTTGCAATTCTTTGATTTTCTGTCCCTTTTGCTGTAATGCAACAATTGTCGGAACTACAAATAATGAATTATGCCATTTAAGAAAGTTTACCATTTCCTCGTCAATAATCTTTTCCGCGTTAAGAGCCGCTATTTCTCGTTCTTGATGATGGCGATCAATAACACCTCGGAGATCATCTATGTCAAATAATGTAACGAAGGGGATGTCTCCTACTTCCGGATGGATATCACGCGGGACCGCAATATCAATCAGCAGCATAGGTCGTTCCTGTCGTTTAGTCATGATTTCTTTAATACGTTCGGGTAACAAAACAAAATGTTTGGAAGCCGTTGCGGAAATTACGATATCTACTTCTTCCAGATACTGATCCATATCATCAAAACGCACGGCACGACCTGAAATTTCTTGGGCGAGATTAACAGCTTTTTCATAAGATCTATTGGAGACTAAAACCGTGGAAGCTCCGGCTGCGACGAGATTTTTTGCAGTCAGTGTACTCATCTCGCCAGCTCCCATGATTAAAATTCCCTTGCCTTCGAGTTCTCCAAATTGTTGTTTAGCCAGCTCTACTGCAGTATAGCTAATCGATACCGGGTGTTGATCAATTAACGTTTCTGTTCGTATCCGTTTACCCACAGCTAAGGCCGTCTGAAAGAACACATTAATTGCTTTGTTAGTGACGACCGCTTCATTCGCCTGTTCATATGCACTTGCAACCTGTCCAAGAATTTGAGTCTCTCCCCGAACCATCGAATCCAAACCGGAAGTTACCCGAAATAAGTGCCGCACAGCATCATATAAGGTGTGAACATATAAATACTGGTCAAACACCTTCTCCTCAATGCCATGTTGACTAGCCAAAAACTTTTTAATAGATACAATCCCTACTTCAACCTCTGTTGTAGCAGCATAAATTTCAGTGCGGTTACAGGTGCTGAGTATTAGAACACCCTCTAGCCCTGGATAGCTTTTGAGTTTTTTTAGGGCATCTTTCATTTGAGAAGGATGAAAACTCATTTTTTCCCGAATTTCTACGGGCGCGCTTCGGTGATTTAATCCAATAGCGACAGGAAACACGTTTCAACCACTCCTTTCGCCTCGGCAAATCGTTGAGCTTTAATAAGTTTTCTCACTTCTCCATCCGTAGCGCGATTCCAGAAAATACTTCTCTTGTCAGGTGGTAAGTCACTCTTAGCTTTAGTCCGCCAATTTTTAAGCAAGGTAAGATAGTCGCCCATCTCATCTCCGTACATTGTTTCCAATTCAGCGCGAACTTGCCTGGCAACGATAGGGCTACTTCCCCCTGTCGATACAGCAATTTTAAGATCCCCTCGTTCCATGATCGAAGGCACAATGAAACTACACTTATCTGGGTCATCAACAACATTTACCGGCCGATAAGAAGCTTTGGCATCACGGGACACTTGAGCATTGACTTCCTCTATTTCCGTGCATGAAAAAACAAGCATAGCATCTTGAATATCTTCAGTAGAATAGTCCTTTTCTACCCAAAAACATGTTTTTCCATCAACCAGTTCCCTAAGCTCAGGTACGAGACGTGGGGAGACAACCTTCACCATAGCTCCATGATGCATAAGGGTTTGAACTTTACGAAAAGCTACGTTCCCTCCACCGACGACCAAAACTGGCAGAGCCAATAAATCCATAAATATTGGATAATACTGAGACATAAGCTATAGTCACCTTCTCCACTTTTCTCCCTATTCCAATTCGTTTTATTATAACAATTTCCCTGCCCAAAACCTATACATTTTCGTTAAATAAGATTATTCAAAGGAACATTCCCTAAATGGACATCATTGTTTACGAAGCATATGAATGAAGGCCCGCTAAAAAGTAGTTGACACCAAAGAATGTAAACAAAACAGCGGCGAAACCAAAGATTGCCAGCCAAGCCGCCCTTTTTCCTTTCCAACCGTACATCAACCGAGCATGCAAGTATCCTGCATAAATGATCCAGGTAATTAAAGACCAAGTCTCTTTGGGGTCCCATGACCAGTAAGTTCCCCAAGCATAATTTGCCCAAATTGCGCCCGTAATAATGCAGAGCGTTAATAGCGGAAAAGCGAATCCTACAACTTTATAGGCTAGTTCATCAAGTCTGTCTAAGGGCGGAAATCGCGAAACGATTCCCTGATGATTCAAATTATTTTGAGTACCTTCTTTACTCAGTTTGATGAGATACATAGCTCCTAGCCCGAAGGATACGGCAAAAGCGCCGTAGGCAAACATTGCTGTCACTACGTGAAACGTAAGCCATTGACTCTTCAGGGCTGGAGGAATAGCTTGGGCAATTCGTTCCTCAGGCCCCATCTTCATGATAATAAACATCAATAATAAGAAAGGAATGGGCATAACAAACGCGCCCAGAGCTCTTAATTTATAGCGATATTCAGCAAACAGATAGACTGCCATGATGCCCCCCACAAATGTCAAAATAAATTCATAGCCATTAGAAAGTGGCGGATGGCCTGAAGTGAGCATTCTGAGGATAATGGCCATGATGTTGGCGATTAAGGCAACAATCGTTAGATATGTTGCGAGCTGCCCAATAAACTCCTTTTTGGTGCCTAACCAAATGAGGTACAACAACATTGCTAAAGTGCTTGCCATTACTAAAATATAGAACATGGCTGTTTCAAGGTTTTCTAACATTCACTATCCTCCTTTATCATCTTAGCAGTTTAGATACAGAATCTACCATTCGTTCTAAGGCTGCTTGACTATTAGCGGTCATTTTTCCTGATAACGCACCCGTGGTCAGGTTTCCTTGGACTCCGTCCTCTAATTGAAGAATTCCAGAGATCACAATGGGTTGCCAATAAAAGGCAAGTATGAGCCCCGCAACTAACAAGGCACATCCCAACCAAATAATGGCAACCCCCGGATCCTTCTTGACTTGTAGCCCGGTGAATCCTGCTAAGCCATTAAAAGTTAATTGATAAGTTCCTTGAACATCGATCGTTTGCCCTGTCGTCAGTTGTCCAGCTTGGATCGGTTTTTCCTCGGTCCCTTTGTATACCTGGTAAAGAACGTCCGCTTTCTGTGAAGAACCCGATTTAATCGCGGTTACAAGATAAAGCTCAGTTCCCGGAGCTTGGAAATAACTTAGTCCTTGATCACGTAAGACAACTGAAGATTTTTTCGCCCTTCATATCCACTGTAAAACTTGCGCCGTTGGCAAAATTCGCTTGATAAAAAGTAATTCCATGATACTTAAACGGATGATTTACTGACAATGTCTGTCTGGATACTTCCTGTCCGTTTTCCAAGATACTCATGTCTGTATACCAATTATCTCGTTCACCATTAGGCAAGAAACGATCCTCTGCAGAATTTATGCGCACATCGAAGGTCTCGGAGACCTTACCTTTAGAGAGCTGGATTTCTTGGATCGGAAAGGTTGTTCCGGCCCCTTCCATAAAGTATCCCTTGAAGCCGAAGAGGGATCCTAATAAAGCACCAATGACTAAAACTACGAAGGAAAGATGAGTAATCAAAGAGCCCCAGTTTCCGAGTCGGCGTTTTATAGCAATAAAACTCCAATAGTCAGATTGATTGCTTAGGGAAAAACGATACCCTTTTTGTTTCAAAACCGTCTGAACAGACTCCCGTAGTTGAGTGGACTCCCCTTTAAGCGTAAGTCTAATTTTCAGGGGTACCTGCTCAAGAGTTGTCGGTGGTTTCAGCTTGAACGTCCTCAGATAAATACCTTTAAGCCGTTGAATACTACACACGATTAGATTGATACATAGTAGACCTAACAACAGGCGAAACCAAACAGTGTTATAAAGATGAGTAATCCCCATCCACTGCCAAATTTGGCCCAGTTGTTTAGCTTTTTCAGGAGCCTGTTCAAGCTGTGGCACTACCGTTCCAATTCCAGATACAAGAGCAATTATTCCTAATAGAGCTAGTCCAAGCTTCATTGAACTGAAAGCTCTCCAAATTCGCTCGCTTAAATCCTTGGAGTTATCTTCCATCTAATACAAAACCTCCCAGTCTGGCCTGTTCAAGTTAATATTAACCTAAACGAATTGCGATATACCTTCTATAAGTATAACTAAGCTACACATCGTTCTTATTGATCTAAACTATACCATATTTATTATACAGTTCCAAAATTACGAATTACTTTTAAGATCACTAACCAACAAAAAGAACCCCTTAATTCAACATTAACAGGGTCTTTTCATGATAGTTGTTTCAAAAAATTCTATTGTATTAGATCAGAACCTTAGAACTTGCGGACTCGAATAAACTCAGCTAAATCTTCTAAAGCTTTGCGAGTCGGAATGGTCGGCAGGTCCAGAAGATGTTTCTTGGCTTTTTTGACATATAAATCTACAAGCCGCATGGACTGATCGATTGCTCCGGTAGCCTTTATCAGTCCAATCGTTTCAGAAACTTCATCGTCAGTCTTATCCATTTTTCCCAGTAAAGTCTTAAGCTGAGCTGGCTCGGTTGACAGTTTGAGGGCCAAAATCATGGGTAACGTCATAATTCCCTGACGTAAGTCTCCGCCAATTGGCTTCCCAAATTCTGAAGGCTTAGCGGTAATATCTAATACATCATCAACGATCTGAAAAGCCATGCCTAAGGAATGACCATAAGCACCCAGCGCCCAAACTTGACGTCTGGGAGCATCTGACACTATTGCCCCTAGTTTACAACAGGCGGATATCAACAAAGCAGTTTTCCGTTTAATGCGATAATAGTATTGCTTAAGATTTTGTTCTACATCAAACGATGACTTAATTTGTTGAATTTCTCCCTGACACATTTCAACGCTGATTCCTGCAAGGATACGGGCAACCTCAGGGTGATCTATCTTTGAAATGAGTACTAATGACTTTGCAAACAGATAGTCCCCCGTTTCGATGGAGACGATATTCCCCCATTTAGCTTTTACCGTGGGACGCCCTCTTCTGGTCATTGATGCATCGACGACATCATCGTGAACTAGCGAAGACATATGTATCAGTTCTAACGCCATCGCCACAGGCATCAACTTTTCCATCGAATAACTGTAGAACTTTCCGGCAAGAAGTGTAAAAGCAGGGCGTAATCGTTTACCACCCGCCGATAATAAATGAACAGCCGAATCCTGGAGAATCGGATAATCCGTCTCCACGAATTTTGTTAATTCTTTTTCAACCCGTTGCAGATCTGAATTTATCTGATTTAAGAGCCAGAGTTGTTTCAAAACCGATTCACCTGCTCGCACCCTTTTCTTCATAAGATACCATATCTGATGGCAGTTCCGCCAGAGGATCCTTGGCTACTTCATCCTCGTAAGTTAACAATTCCTCTTCCGGCTTAGCATCTTCCTCACTTTTGGACTGGTTTGCATCCCTCCCAGAAGTAGGGGTTGAGGTTGTCTGCTCAAATGCTTTGTTCATGATCGTCGTTGGTGTATCAATAGTACTTTGAAATTCTTTCGTCAATTCATTCGTTGCTTTTCGAATTTCAAATACTATTTTACCAATCGACCGAGCAATAACCGGAAGATCTTCAGGTCCAAATAAAATAAGGACTACTACTAGAATCAAGAGTATTTCACTTAAACCCATATTTTTTACCCCCCCTTTTATGCAACCAGGTCTCTATCTCTTCTACGAACAATTAGATACCCTAACCAGATGCTAATTTCATAGAGGAGATACATTGGTCCAGCCATGAGAAGTTGTGTAACTAAATCTGGCGTTGGGGAAACCACCACCGCCAGAATAACCATCGATAATACTGCCCAGCGTCGTTTTTGAGCTAACATCTGGGGAGTTAACACCCCTATCCGAATTAAGATTAATAAGACAATAGGAAGTTGAAATACTAGCCCAAACGTTAAAAGAAAGGCTAAAAGAAAGCTAAGATATGAGGTTTTTGTCAAAAATGGAGTTGATTGAATTGCACCACCCCCGACAAAAAGCAAAAACTTAATACCTAAAGGCATTACGATAAAGAAACACAGGGAGGCTCCGCCAAGAAAAAGGAGTACTGAGCTGGGTACAATGATAAATAAGTACTTTCGTTCATTTTGCTTCAAGGCAGGAAGTACAAAACTCCAAATCTGCCATAAAAGAATTGGGAGGGCCAAGACTACCCCAGTAACGACCGAGACTTTTAATTTGACTAACATAGGTTCTAAAGGGGTCGTGGTAATGAACGTGATTTTTTCCAATACGGTAACAGGACGGGCAAAATAAGCAAAAACTTGATCACTTACAAGCCAGCCAATAATGCTACCTAACGCAATAGCATATGCAGATATAACGAGCACTTTGCGTAGCGCTTTTAAATGCTCCATCAACGGCAAATTGGCCTCATTAAGCTGTCGCTTTCGCCTGCGCATCCGCCTACACTTCCTTCCTAAAGGCCTTTAACCGTTCGTAGTGTGTATTGCGTTGAACAGCCTGATAACCTGCATCTTCAATACAACGTATAATTTCTTGGAGCGGAACACGTGTTTTTACGCCAGCGGCCCGAACAACATTTTCCTCGAGCATGGTACTTCCAAAGTCGTTCGCTCCAAATCGCAACGCCACCTGCGCCATTTTAGCTCCTTGGGTGACCCACGAAGCTTGGAGGTTAGGAACATTATCGAGCATCAAGCGTGCAACCGCAAGTGTTCTCAAATACTCAACCCCAGTACTCCCCTCTCCACCAAGCTCAGTATTCGAGGGAGCAAAACTCCAAGGGATAAAAGCCGTAAAACCACCTGTTTGATCCTGAGCCTCCCGAACACGAACCATATGTAAAATTCGTTCCTCAAAAGTTTCGACATGCCCAAACATCATCGTAGCCGTTGTTTTCATGCCGAGCTTATGAGCAGTGGTCATCACGTCCATCCATTGTTGCCACCCAATTTTATTTGGGCTTATTTGGTGACGTACGCGATCATCAAGGATTTCCGCCCCTCCCCCGGGGATCGAGTCCAAACCTGCGTCTCGAAGTCGACGGATGACTTCCTCAATGCCCAGCTGAGACTTGTTCGCTAAGTCCCATATTTCTGGGGGGCTAAACGAGTGAATGTGAATTGAGAAATGGGCTTTGATATCACGCAGAAGCTTTTCAAAGTATTCTAGATCCAAATCGGGATGTAACCCCCCTTGGATTAAGAGTTGAGTCCCTCCTACTTGAATTGTTTCTTCAATTTTAGCATGTAATACGTCCCTTGACAAAATATATCCTTCTGGATCTCCCGGTTTACAGTAAAATGCACAAAACTTACATTGACAGGAGCAGACGTTAGTATAGTTAATATTCCGGTCAATGACAAAAGAGACGATGTTTTCTGGATGCATCTGCTTGCGTACAAGATCAGCGCCTTGTCCCAATGAAAGAAGATCCGCATTTTGCAATAACCTGATACCATCCGCAACGGATAACCGTTCACCCGCTAGACGTTTCTCGATGATTGCTTGGGTTTCCGTTCGCATGTACTTCAATCCTTTCCGTCCGACACGGATTCAATAAACGCGTTTAAAGAAAACTTGGCTGGCGCCAAGCCTTAGCGAAGGCGGCCGCCTTAGTTGCACTTATGCTTACCAGAAACTTATACTTTCTGATAGTACAAAAGTATCCTGTTCCACAGGTTCTCGCCCAGCCTTCTCAATCAAGTGGATCAAGGCTCGCTTCGTCATAGTGTGACTATCTAGAAAATCCACGCCAAACGTCATAGATACCTGGGTTAGTTTGGGGCCGAGCACGCTGCCGAAGGCTTGGATATGGTCAACATTATCTAAAAGAATCCGTGAAACTGCAAGCATTTTCAAGTCTTCAAAGCCAGTGGAATCCTCGACCCCCATCATTTCTTCCAATTTTGTCCCTTTAGGATAGTGATAAAGCGGCATGAAGGATTGAAATCCGCCTGTTCGGTCCTGAAGTTCCCGCAGCTTGAGTAAGTAGTCGATATGTTCCTCTATCGACTTAGCATGCCCATAGAACATAATGGCATTAGTGTGCATCCCTAAGCGATGTGCCGCTTCCTGAATTTCCAGATAGCGCGCTTCAGAAACTTGATGGAGCATTTCCACGTAAGATTCAAAAGGGATTTCCGAGTTGAGCCCACCCATAAGCTGTAGTTCCGAAGGATCCGCTTGATCTGAAAAAATCGGGGTTACATTAGTATCCTTAATCTGCCGAGTGATCCTAAAATAAGTTCGATTCCCGTTTTTCTGTTCGCGCACTAGATTAGCCATATATCCTAAAGCCAAGATGTCTTGACTATTCATCAGGCGAATTCCAGCGAAAAGGTCTAACCGTTCGCCACTTTCCACTTTTTCTATTAGATCAATAAGTTCACTTTGGACAAACAGTGAGGACATAGTAACGACTCCTTTTTAGCGCAATAATATCAAATCCATAATTGAAAAAACAAAAAGCAGAATACTTAAGTAGCCATTAAGGTCAAAAAAGGCAACTCCAATCTTAGAGAAATCATCGGCTGAAACTAAGCGGTGCTGACGAAAAAGTAAGACAATGGCTATGCCAACTCCTACATAATAAAGCCAACCCATCGACATGACGACTCCAACGAATATAAAGAAGATTGGGGCGATAGTATGTAAAAATGCTGAAATTTCCAAACCTCTTCTCAATCCAAAGATCGCCGGAATGGAATTCAATCCTTCCCTGCGGTCAAATTCTACATCCTGACAAGCATATACGACATCAAAACCTGCCACCCAAGTCATAACCCCCAGCCCCAATAAAACCGGTGCCAAGGCCCAGTGACCGGTAACCCCAATCCAAGCCCCCGCCGGAGCTAAGCCTAGGGAAATTCCCAAGACGAAGTGACATGCCCAAGTAAAGCGTTTGGTATAGGAATATAAGACAAGAAAAAAAACAGCAATTGGCATTAGAAACAAGGCTAAAATATTGAGTTTGTAGGCCGAAAAGCCCAGTAAGAGGAATGAAAGTATTGTATACAAGGTTACTTCAGCGACCCTAAGCTGACCTGCAGGTAGCGCCCTCCGGGCCGTCCGCGGATTTCGGGCATCTATGTGTCGGTCGATCAGACGGTTTAAAGACATGGCAGCTGTTCTAGCGCCGATCATAGCTAGTGTAATCCAGAAAAGCTTCAGCATTGACGGAACGCCATGAGCCGCCAAGAAAGCACCTAGATAGGCAAACGGAAGGGCAAAAATTGTATGTTCAAATTTAATCATTTCAAAGAAAACTTTTAGTTTATGCATACTCTACTCCGTTCGTTAGGATCCAGCAACTTGAGGATTGTATTCAGTGCTGAGCTTATTTGACAAGTATTGATATACCTCTATTAGAGGGTGTAGTTGAAGCTGGGAACCCGCCGAAATTTCCAGTAAAATTGCATTCGCACGTTGAAGAATGGATTGCACCACAGTTATCTCCATTCGTTCCCTCCACGCCCCCCAAGCAAGTCCTATTTCCCAGCCGAACGCTTCCATTTGGCGTTGTACAGGAATAGAGACACCCGCCAGTTCTGCACTCAGACGAGCAGCTAAGGCGGTCAAAGAGGCATTCTCTAATTCAATAATTTGAAGTAGCTCATCCCTACCTAGTCTCTTTTCACGAGCAATCCAGCGCGAAATTCCCCCTTGACTTTTAAGTCCAATGACTTGAGCCAGAGGGTCCAGAAATTGTAAGAGTTTCACGCGGCAAAGCTCAAGGAAGAATTTACCATATAGCAAATCCCCAACCAGCACGGGAAATTGTCGAAGTTCTTCCGCAAGTTCTTGATCATCCTTCATAAGTTTATGAACCCTATTGGCCATAAAGATAAATTGAACGATACTTGCCAAAGCTTCCGATTTTGGCCCTTGATCACCGCAGGCTCTACTTACTGCTAAGACAATCGCAGGATGAACCGTTTGATCAAGTTCATCCATATCCAGTTGAACCAATTCCTCAAATCCAACTGGTTTAAAGTTAATTTCTTGACGCATATGTGCTTGTACTGCGTTCAGTTTCTCAAAAAAGCTGAATTCTACCGGAACCATCTTATCGCTCCTTGCCTTCCAATCGGACATTAACCTATTATATATTCGTGATTCTTATTTAATCTCCTGCCCTGTTTATGCAATATACTCTGATAATATGACATTATTATCGTAAGAATATGTAACCTCACTAAAAATACAATAGACCCTGCAACTTCTCAAGTCACAAGGTCTATCTAGTACCTCTTAGAAAGTATAAGCTTTCTTCTTTTTCCGTACTTGACTTAGTCCGGAGTAAAATAAATATCCCTCCTAAATATTTACCGCTTCCTTTGGATCCTCAACAATTCCCCGCTTGATTTCCGTTGCTGTCATATGACCCGCCTCGAAATGATCCGTTAAATAGTTACAGGCATCCCAGGGATTGACACGGTCCCCGCACGTAAAGACGTCGACGGCTGCATATCCGAGTTCTGGCCACGTGTGAATGGCTAAGTGAGATTCAGAAATAACAACGACACCACTCACTCCTTGAGGACTAAACTTATGAAAAACTACCTCACGTACCTCGGCACCAGCCTCCAAAGCTGCGTTGACCATCATTGCTTCGACCTTTTCACGATCATTTAAAATGTCGAAGCTACACCCGTAAATTTCAGCCAACACATGACGTCCAAGAGAATTTGCCAATTGTGATCTTTGCCCCCTTTTTACTAAAAATAGGAAAGAATCTGGGCCAAATCGTCCAATTAGACGGCTTACCCCAAATTTCCATCACGTTAAATTTTAGCACAAAGTACGGTGTTGTCAATAAAAAAATCTAATATAACTACATTTTACTCTGTTTAAGTTAATTTAGTGTTAATAACTCTAGATTTCTGACTGTTCCTATGTTACGCTTCGAAAAAATCGATTTTTCTAGCCAATTTTTAAGACCTCAACTTTTGAAAGCTTCTATAATATAAGGGGTACTTCTGAAACGTCTGTTGAAGCTGTGTTTAACCCAATAATAACTAACATAACCAAATTAAAGCCAATTGTTTCATACAACCGTATTGACTAGCCAATCTAACTAATTTAAACTTAGTAGGTAGAACTGAACTTAGTAGGTAGAATGGGGGTGAAATTATATGAGTCAGACCCTAACGGCTGCGGAAGCTGCGAAAATCCTCAAAGTATCAAAATATACTCTTTATGAACTTGTTAAACGCGGTGAGATACCAGCTCACCATATAGGTCGACAACTCAGAATTAATCCGTCCGTTCTTGAGCAATACCTACATGGAACGACTGGTGGCAACAACGCTATCCCTCCCGCTATGATTTCCAATTCTTCCGAATTGCCCATCATCCGCTTTATTGGAAGTCATGACCCGATTGTCGAACTACTTTTTGAGTTCCTCAGCCACGCTCAACTCCCTGTTGAGTCTTCAGTTTCTTTCAAGGGAAGCATGGATGGACTCATTTCCCTTTATCGTCGGGAAGCGGATATTTCCGGGATACATCTATGGGATGATGTATCAAACGAGTATAACATTCCCTTTGTTAAGCACGTTATACCTGGAGAATCTGTCTGTATAGTCAACTTAGTTCAACGTGAACAAGGTTTTATCGTCGCATCTGGAAATCCTCTTCAATTACATACATGGGATGATATCACGTTAGAAGGTCTGCATTTTATTAACCGCCAGAAAGGCTCAGGAACCCGTCTACGTCTCGATGCCTACCTTCGAGCGGCTAAGATTTCTCCAGGTCGTATTCTGGGCTATGAACATGAAGAAAGCACCCACTCTGGAGTCGCTTGCCGGGTAGCCAATGGACAGGCTGATGTTGGCGTCGGAGTAAAAGCCGCGGCTCTGAGGCTCGGTCTTGATTTTATTCCCCTCTTCCAAGAACGGTATGATCTCGTTTGTTTAGGTAAAACTGCTAAAACCCCTATTTGGCGAGAGCTCATCGAGATTCTTAAATCTCCAGGATTCCTCCAAGCCATCCATCAGCAAAAAGGGTATGATACGTCCTTGACAGGAAATGTCTTCTTAAACACCTAAACATCCTCCATTCTCCCTCCTACTGCCTTTTCTCGTCCTCTTCATTGTGGCAGATTTGAGCAGTTCTATTAGTTATGCCCTTTGCACGTCTTACTTGTTATTACTCTATCAGCCATACTCCCTCTGGAGAGTGGTAACACTCCCAAGTTGTCCCAAACTATACTCACAAAGGCATTGCGGTGTTTTTATTTTCCGTTTTGTGTTTTGAGTGAAATGAAAGGTGATTATAATTATGCAAAAGAAGTTTAAAAGAATTAGTCTTAGTGTCTCATTACTTTTAATAGCTGTCGTGATGCTCGTCGTCGGATGTGGAACAACTCCAGCCCCATCAACTTCAAAAACTCCAACAGTAGAAGCCCCTAAACCTGCCAATCCAAACCTGATCTTAGCGACCACCACTAGTACTCAAGACAGCGGTTTGCTGGATGTTCTCATCCCCGATTTTGAAAAGAAAACAGGCTATAAAGTCCAAACAGTTGCCGTCGGCACAGGGGCTGCTTTAGCCATGGGCGAAAAAGGGGATGCTGACGTTTTACTAGTTCATGCACCCGCCTCGGAAAAGAAATTGGTAGATAACAAAACTGCTATTAACTACCAACTTGTCATGCACAATGACTTTATCATCGTAGGACCTGCCGCCGATCCAGCCAAAGTAAAAGGCACTAAAACAACCGCGGACGCCTTGAAGGCAATTTATGCAAGTTCTTCGATCTTTGTTTCCCGTGGAGATGATTCTGGAACCGATAAAATGGAAAAAGCCTTATGGACTAAAGTGAATCTCAAACCAGTTGGAACTAAATATCAGTCCACAGGTCAAGGTATGGGACAAACACTCACCATTGCTTCAGAGAAAGAGGGATATACACTAACAGACCGTGCTACCTATTTAGCAACTAAGAAAAACTTAAAACTTGAGATCGTCCTTGAAGGAGATGCTTCCCTCTTAAATATCTATCATGTCATGCAAGTGAACCCTGAAAAGTTCCCTAAAGTGAATGCGGATGGAGCTAAAGCCTTTGTTGATTTTATGATCTCCAAAGAAACCCAAGCCCAAATCGGAACCTTTGGAAAAGAGAAATTCGGTCAATCCTTGTTCTTCCCTGATGCAGGCAAGAAAATGGAAGAACTCGGTAAGTAAACTACTGACTTAATATGGGAGGGAATGTTACTCCATGGAAATGATCTGGCAAGGAATCCTAGCTGCCATTCACCTCCTGATAACAGGGGATCCCGAAGTGATCGAAATCACGCTCCTTACTCTCAAAATATCCAGTATCGGAACGTTGATTAGTCTTGTGCTTGGAATCCCTTTTGGTACGCTCCTTGCTCTTAAACCTTTTCCGGGAAGACGTTTAGTGTTAAGTATCGTTAATACTGGGATGGGATTACCTCCGGTGGTTGTCGGATTATGGGTCTCAATTTTTCTGTGGAGATCCGGACCATTTGGCTTTTTGAACATTATCTATACCCCAACAGCTATCATCATCGCTCAGGCAATCATTGCTTCGCCCATTATCGCCGCCTTAACCTGTGCAGCCCTTCAACAAACTGACCCTAAACTAAGGCTCCAAATCCGTGCACTGGGGGCAACACGTCTCCAGTATATTGGGTTGCTTCTAAGAGAAGTCCGTTTTTCCCTGCTTGCTGCTATTATCGCTGGTTTTGGTGCAATTGTCTCGGAGATTGGGGCTTCCATGGCAGTCGGAGGAAATATAAAAGGGCAGACTCGTGTCCTTACAACCGCCACTGTCTTAGAAGTTTCTAAAGGGAATTTCGATATTGCAATTGCCTTAAGTATTATCTTATGTTTACTAGCCTACGGCGCCACTTTAGGCTTAACTCTACTCCAACAGAAACAGCAAGGAGGCCCATAAGGTGCTCGAAGCGCGGGAGATAACTTGGATGCAGGATCATAAAACTATTTTACAAACCATTAATTTTCATCTGTCTCCAGGGGAATGCGTTGGCCTACTCGGTCCCAATGGATCTGGGAAAAGCAGTTTGCTGAAAATACTTGCATTTTTAGAGACTCCAACCTCTGGAAGGCTCTTCTTTCAAGGTCAATCCGTACCTAAAAATGTCCCACTCGCTATTCGACGAAAAATAGCCATTGTTTTTCAGGAATCCCTCTTATTAAACACTCGTGTCTTTGACAATGTAGCCATTGGATTAAAAATCCGGGGCCTTTCTAAAGAAACCATTCGGAAACGAGTGGACTATTGGCTGGAGCAGTTTGGAGTTATTCATCTTTCAAAACAGTCGGCACGGTTACTTTCTGGAGGAGAGGCCCAACGCGTTAGTTTAGCTCGCGCCTTTGCCATAGAGCCAGACGTTCTATTTTTGGACGAACCTTTTTCTGCTCTTGATGCCCCCACCAAAGAGGGACTCCGTGTTGACTTAGCTAAAGTATTTAAAGTCACTCAAACAACCACTGTTTTAGTGAGCCATGATTTTAAGGATATTGCCCATTTAGCCAGCCGAGCCTTGATACTACTCAATGGGCAAGTCGCAGCGGAAGGTTCCCCTCCCGAATTACTTCAGAATCCTCAAAAAGAAGAGGTAGCCCGTTTTCTTGCGCATTTTTCCTAATGAAACGCACTCTCTGTGGTGGACCGTAATGGTATTGGGTTTTACTAGCACGAAAAAGGAGGGTTTTAACCCTCCTTTTCGTACTAGACCATGTAAAATCTTCAGAGATTTTTAGAACAGCATCTTTAGATTACATTGCGTTCTTATAGATCTGAATCACTTGTTCAAGTGTTGCTGTGCGTGGATTAGTGAATTGACAAGCATCTAACTTTGCATTTCCAGCCATCAGAGCAAAGTCTTCTTCTTTAACATTCAGTGCAGCTAGTCCAGTCGGAATTCCAACATCTACAGACAACGTAGCGATTGCGGTTAAACATTTCTCCGCAGCTTCTCTGACAGAAAGTCCTTCGATATTTTCTCCCATTGCTACAGCAATCTCTGCAAAACGATCGAGATTGCCAATCATGTTAAAGCGTGAAACGTGGGGGAGAAGGATTGCATTACATACTCCATGAGGCAAATTATAGAATCCTCCTAATTGATGAGCCATTGCATGAACATACCCTAAACTTGCATTATTAAAGGCCATACCCGCTAATAATTGAGCATAAGCCATTTGTTCACGTGCTTCGAAATCTTCCCCATTCGCTACGGCACGACGCAGGTATTTAGGGATTATTTTAAACGCCATTAATGCCGCAGAATCTGTGACTGGTGTAGCGCTCGTGGAAACATACGCCTCAACGGCATGGGTAAGTGCATCCATTCCTGTCGCTGCGGTTAAACTTGGTGGTTGCTTCATCATCAACAAGGGATCATTAATCGAGACGTTCGGGGTTACATGCCAATCTACGATCGCCATTTTAATGTGACGTGCTTCATCCGTGATAATGCAGAATCTCGTCATTTCAGCAGCTGTACCTGCGGTCGTATTAATTGCAATCATCGGAGCCATAGGCAAGGGCGACTTATCGACACCTTCATAATCGTTAATTCTTCCGCCGTTACCTGCTACCAATCCGATTCCTTTGGCACAATCATGCGAAGAACCTCCGCCTACGGATACAATCAGGTCACAGCCTTCTTTAGTATAGATGTCAAATCCATCATGCACGTTTTTATCCGTTGGATTTGGTTCGGCGCCGCCATAAATTACAACTTTGACGCCTTCTTTTGTAATAATATCTGCGATTTCCTGAGCCATACCCATCTTTTCGAGATAGGCATCAGTCACTAGCAGGACCTTTTTCCCACCCAGTAGTTTAGCTTGCTTGCCTGTTTCTTGAGCTGCTCCAGCACCCATGAGGTTTACCGTTGGCATGTAGTACCCATAGACTTGATGAATAATTGACATATTAATTTCCCCCTATTTCTTTTGTTTTATATGCTGTGAAGTATATATAGCAAGTTTCATGCCAACAGTCTGAATATTTAGTTATTATATTCACAAGGCGGTAATTCTATTGTTTTTATACTGTTCAAATTAAATTCTGATTATACTTATAATTTGCAATGCGCAACTGCTCTAATATGATTCACTTTGCTCGGGACAGAGTTTAATTATGGAACACTTTTCTGGATTATAATCATGAAATCGAAAAACAAGTTTTGCTACAACCCCATGCTGGATAGGTCACGGTTAACTGTATAGTTCAAATATTTCAGTCGGTACTCAAAACCCTCTTTGCAGATTAAATTAACACAACCATAACTTTGTTCAAAACGAAAGACGTTTTCTAAGGGTATCCCAAGTACATGGCATAAGATTACCCTGTTTACTCCTGCATGTCCAACGATTAGAATTGTCGGTTCATCCGATTTGGCAAGACTTTCAAAGACAGGAATCACTCTTTTGTAACAGTCAGAAAAACTCTCTCCCAGCGGTGGACGGTAATTTACGATATCTGCGCCACGTTCTTTGAATTCCTTTGGATAGTTAGTTCTAATTTCAGAGAAGGGTTTTCCTTCCCAGTCGCCCATATATAATTCCCGCAACTCCACGCGAGCCATGGGAACGATTTGATGGGCAGAGGCAATTAGGTCTGCTGTTTGTTGTACTCTCCCTATATCACTGCAATATATGTTATCTAAAGGCACTCGACTAAAGATCTCCTTCAATAAGGAAGCCTGTTTCTTACCAAGCTCACTCAAAGGAATGTCCAATTGTCCGATATAACACTTATCTTTCCCTTGACCGATATCACCGTGCCTGACTAAATAAATGAGCTTTTTAGCCATAGTTGTTTAAACTCATTTCATTTTACCGTTCTGATCCAACTCTTTCTGAACTTTAATCAGCTCACTGAGAATACTTACGGCTATTTCTTCAGGAGTTTCTGCTCCAATTTTTAGACCGATCGGTGAATACAACGTTTGCAGCGTTTCACTCGCGATACCTTCCTCCTCCAATTCAGCAAGCAAGGCTTTAACCCTTCTACGACTGCCGATCATGCCAATATAGGAAGCTGGTAGATTGATCACTTTGCGCAGACATATTTTGTCGTAGCGATGCCCACGAGTAATAATAACTACAAAGGTTTGTGAATTGATATTTATCCTATCTAAGGCATGTTCAAACTCATCGCATATAATCGTATCGGCCGTGGGAAACCGATTCGAATTCGCAAAAGATAGACGGTCATCGACGACAGTAACCTCATATCCAACGATTTTAGCCATGGTTGCGAGGGGAAGTGCAATATGACCTGCTCCTAGAATTAACAATTGTGCGACCGTCGTTGGGGGCTCTACCAAAAACCGAAACGTCGCTTTCGTTACAGATGTATCACACGGCTTAAACTGGGAATCCAAACTAACTATTAGCGGCTGGCCTCGTTTGCCTCCTGTTTTGGCATTCTCCAGGGCAACCCTAGTAAGTTCTTCTATACCCAGATCACCTATAACCTCTCCATCATTTTTAATGAACAATTTTCTCCCTACTAATCGCTCTTCATTCGCCTCTATCACCGTTACAAGAACCGGACTTGAGGTTTCTAAGGAAGAGAGATAACCATTAATAAGTCTAGTCTGTTCCACGGGGCTCTGTGAACCTATATAATCAACGAATAATCCCATGATCCCTCCGCAAACCATTCCCTCCTCCAGGGCAATGTCTGCCGTCATATTCAAATAGTGGTTCTTCGGAGTGTAAGCTGTTAATACATTGAGTGCCTCTCGTCTCCCCTCAGCCTCACCACAGCCACCGCCAATGGTTCCAACCGTCGTCCCGTCTGCAAAAACTAACATTTTAGCTCCGGGCTTACGGGGTGTTGACCCCAGCACACTGGTTATTGTAATCAGGGCCACATCCAGATTTTGGTCGATTGCCTTTTTAAGAGCTAGATATATTTCCTTGTCCATTAACCTTGCCCCCCCAAATCAACGTTCCATATGTCATGTAAAGGTATCTTAATTATTTTTTCTATTTTAGCTTGAATTCTTTCGGCATTACTCAATCTCTGCTTAATCTTTCCGAAAACCTCCTGATTGCTCTTATACTGCTCCAGGAGCCCTGAGCATCTGGCCTGAAGTGAAATAATCTGGTCATCTATGACAAGTTTATCCGCCAAATATACGATTTCTTTTTCTGTTACGGATTGGTCCGCTAGGTTCAGGTAAATATCCATATGTTCAGCGACAATTACCGCTACCTCTGGATAATTCAGGAGCATTTGGGCTCCGACCTCGGCATGACGGGGTTCCCCTTTGGCCAAGTCATGTAACAGCGCCGCTGCTCTGATTAGGTCAAGGTTCAAATGACTACCAGCCCTGATTAAATAGCTGCCCATTGCACTACTTAGCTGAGCTACCTGCTTGCAATGATTAAACACCCTTACATTAGTTTTAGCATTATTAATTATAGCATAACATTCTTCTTCTGAGGGGATCCGGGTATCTCCACAGTACTTCAGCATCTGCAGGTAGTCCTCCGGTGTGTCCATATCGAGCAAAATACCCGGGTCATCAACCTCAACCTCGAGGGCATCCTGCTCATACTGTTCTAATAAAGCTCTCATTCCACCCGGTTTGTTCCAGGTCATTACTTTGTTCACATAGTGACAGGAAATTAAGGGAGGATGCCCCCTCGTTCCCTGATAAGATGGATAGATAATACCGAACTGTGTTGTGAAGAACTTGTCTTGAAGCTTATCCAAGGTTTCTCGGTTCACGATTGGATTATCGACAGGAAGTAGGAAAAATCCTTGGACAGCTGGTGATAAGCTTTCAACACCAGCTGTCACAGAGGAGAACATTCCTTCGGAAAAATTGAGGTTGACGATGGTCTGCACCCCTAGTCCATCTAAAACAGGATACAATTCGTTCGCCCGATGCCCAACCACCACACGGATATCCCTAATCCCGCTCTTCAGAAACTGTGCACAGCTTTTTCTAAGACTGTGCACCCGTCGAGCGCTAAAGTGGTTTAAAGCGTTTCATACGAAAAGATATCCTGCTGCAACTATGATTGCAG
>NZ_JYNH01000061.1 GCF_000960765.1 Desulfosporosinus sp. I2
TCACAAACTACACTAATTTCGATATGCTCTATACTTCTTAAGGTTTTATAGATCGACACGCCTCCTTGACCCATGCCGACAATACCTACTTTTACTTTTCGTGTCACTTTTTACCCCCAACTATCCTTTTCCGTTGTCATTGATTTTTTATTGATATTAGAATATTCGCTCTTAATCCTTAAAATCCTACCCCAATTTTAATTATTTAGAAATTTTAGAGGATTGAAATAATTGGGAACTTGAAAAGCCTCAACTTGCTAGTGGTGGTTAAAAAAATAAAATAGGCTTTAACAAACTGTTTTGTTTGTTAAAGCCTATGTATTTGTATTTTTCTTCAAAATTAATACTCGTCCTAATTGCTCTAATTGATTTAATTGCTTATAAATAGAAAATCAATAAATAAAGCGTGGAAATTATAACCGATAGAATCATGAGCGGGAACGCCAATTTCATAAATTGTAAAAATCGGATTTGAATTCCATTTTTCTCGGCTAAACCTGCCACGATCACGTTCGCCGAGGCACCAATTAGGGTCCCGTTTCCACCCAAACAAGCTCCCAAGGACAATGCCCACCAGAGTGGTTCCAGCCCAGTTTGAGATATACCACCTAAATTGCCCATTTGGTGAATCAAGGGAATCATCGTTGCAGTAAAGGGGATATTATCCACAAACGCGGATGCGAAGGCTGATAACCATAGGATGAGCATAGCAGTTAGTTTAAAGTTACCCGCCGTTACATCAAAGGCCCATTGAGCTAATTTATTAATCCATCCGGTCTCCACTAAACCACCAACCACAATGAAAAGACCGATAAAAAAGAAAATAGTGGGCCATTCTACTGATAATAAAATATCTTCCGGTTCTTCTTTAGTAATGAACATCAAAAGAGCTGCTCCAGTTAACGCTACAGTCGCTGATTCCAAGCCTAAGGACTGATGTAAGACAAATCCCACTAATATCAACGCAAGCACAAATAGGCTCTTTTGTAATAACCCATAATCTTTAATTTGATCGACAGGATTCAGCTCTATCAGTTGCTTTTTAAGCTCTTCTTTCACTTCAAGTTTTCGCCTGTATAAAATATAAAAAACGAACATGGTCACAATATGAATCACTAAAACTACTGGAACCAAATTTATGGCAAAATCCATAAACCCTAAATGGGTTTGACTGCCAATCATAATATTGGGTGGATCTCCTATCAGAGTTGAGGTTCCGCCAATGTTACTGGCAAAAATTTGGCTGACGAGAAAAGGCATAGGATTCAGATTAAGTTTATCTGCAATAGTAAAGGTGATCGGAACAATTAATAAGACTGTGGTGACATTGTCTAACAGAGCTGAAAGTAGGGCAGTAACTGTGGCCAAAGCAATTAATATCCGTATCGGTTCCCCTTTAGCTAAGCGGACAGCCGTTAAGCCAAGATACTGAAAAACCCCTGTTCTTCTTGTAATCCCTACCACGATCATCATTCCGACTAACAAACCTAAGGTATTCCAATCAATATGTTCTATGGCTTTTTCTTGAGCTAAGACTCCAGCTACGATTAAAATCATGCCCCCGAGCAGAGCGGCAATCGTGCGATGAACTTTTTCCGAAATAATTAATGCATAGGTCAAACTAAAAATGATTAATGCGAGAGTTGATTGCATTATGTTTTAAACTCCTCTCTAACTTTTTTAACTTTCCTCAGAACTTTGAAACTTGCTTGCTTTTATAGATATCAACAAATCTGATTTTACCATAATTTATTAACTAAATATATAGTTTTAACGGCATGTCCAGAATAATTGGAAAAGTAAAAAAATAAGAACTATTATACATTTGCTAATCTAGCAGTATACAAATAACTGTCGATATAAGA
This sequence comes from Desulfosporosinus sp. I2, assembly GCF_000960765.1. Classification (GTDB taxonomy): domain Bacteria; phylum Bacillota; class Desulfitobacteriia; order Desulfitobacteriales; family Desulfitobacteriaceae; genus Desulfosporosinus. Next base: position 1,866 of record NZ_JYNH01000061.1, read on the forward strand.
CATTAAAGCCTTTTCCGAAATAGGTAAGTCATACCCATTTCGGAAAAGGCCTTAATGCAAAATTACCCTATTCCATTAACACGCGCGGAATATAGAGTGATATTTCCGGGAATACAACAAATACGATCATCGCCGTAATCATCAAGACGATAAAGGGAATTACTCCTCTAACGACTTCACCCAGAGATTCCTTAGCCATCGAACTGACTACAAATAAATTCAAACCTACCGGAGGGGTAATCATCGCCAACTCCATATTGACGGTCATGACAATTGCAAAATGAATCGGGTCAATTCCCAATTGCTTGATAATTGGCAATAATATCGGCAAAGTAATTAAGATGATCGATACTGCCTCTAAAAACGTCCCCATGACAAAGAATACCAGTTGTGTCACAACAAAAAAAAGTATGATATTAAGATTTGCTTGACTTATCCAATCCGCAACTTTATTAGGTACTTGATTATTAGTTAAGTAGAGCGCAAAGACTAGAGCGGCAGCGATAATCAAAAAGATCATCGAAGAGGTATTTATGGTCTCCTTTAAAATCTCCCGAATGTCTTTAAAATGCAGTTCTCGGTAAATAAAGATCGAAACAAAGAGGGTATAAAAAACGGCCACCACGGCTGCTTCAGTCGGTGTGCATATTCCTGAATAAATACTCCCTAGAATGACCACGGGTAAAAGAGCAGCAGGTATGGCTTTTACAGAGGCCTTCCAGCGTTGAGACCAAGTATATTTTTCCCCTCGACCATAATTATTTTTCTTAGCATAGATTATAGCTGAAACGACTAAGATGCTCCCTAGAATTAAACCAGGTACGATCCCTGCCATAAACAACTTTCCGATGGATTCATCCGAAGTGACACCATAGACGATCAAAGGAATGCTCGGTGGGATTAAGATTCCAAGGGTACCGGCTGCTGCTATAAGTCCCATAGCATAGCGTTTTGGATATCCACCGTCTACCATTGCTGGTAGCATAATTGCTCCGATGGCCGCAGCGGTTGCTGGGCTTGAACCGGATATTGCGGCGAAAATCATACAGGCTAAGATAGTGACTACGGATAACCCTCCGGGTAAATGTCCAATCCAGGAGCGCAAGCTCTCAATCAAGTATTTAGAAACTCCCCCGCGGGACATTAAAACTCCTGCTAGAATGTAACCCGGAATGGCCATTAAGGTCGCCGAATTCAAACCAGCAAACATTCGCTGTGGGATCATCATCATGTTAAAGGTTTCCGTACTCACAATAATTGCAATCGTGGACATTGCCAAACTAATGGCAATCGGCACGTTTAACAAAAAGAATACAATAAAGAGTATAAATAACAGAGCTACCATCATCTTAATTACATCCTTTCTGCCACGTGTCCCATTTTGCTAGTCACAAAAACTGTTTCATAAAATTTTATAACAAATCGTAAGGTTAAGAGGGCTCCGGTTAAGGGAAGAATACTATATACTAAATATAGGGGAATTCCTACATCTGTAGACACCTGTCCTGTTTTGTGCGTGAATGAGACTAATTGATAGCCATAAAACCCTATGAAAAGGCTAAACGTAATTCCTACCGTATGAGCAAACAAAGTGACATAATGCTGTACTTTTTTCGGCATGACATTAAATAGCATATCCACCTTGATGTGATGATCATTGCGCAAGGCTACACTGGTGCCAATTAATGTACCCCAGATAATCATATATTGTGAGATCTCGTCAACCCAAGAGCGTGCATCATTGAACACATAGCGCATGATGACGCCGTAAAAAATCAAGGTTACACCTAACGATAGAAGTCCACCCGAAATGATATCCTCAAGGAATTCAAACACCTGCCAGAATCGTTTCAATTTATTTCACCCCTCGCCATTATTATGCCACCATCCAGGGTAACCGCTTAGGATAAAAAGGGTTCTTGCTCGAAGAACCCTTTTATTTATAGCTAATTCTGACTCAACCTTACTTTTTACCTGATTTAATGGCTTCGTCAATTAAATCTTTGCCAAGCACACTTTCAAATTGTGTGTAAACTGGTTTCATTGTTTCTTGGAACACGCCCATTTGTGCTGGCGTTAATTCAGTGAACTGCATTTTTCCAGCCTTCTTCAAGTTATCCATACTCTTTTGATCAAGGAGCTCCGCTTGTTCAACGGCATATTTGGTTGCTTCAGCCATCGACTCATCCAATGCTTTGCGGATATCCGGCTCTAAACCAGCCCAAAAGCTCTTATTGACAATGATCATATAGTCGATTCGACCATGATTTGTGACTGTAAGGTACTTTTGCGTCTCTTGATATTTTTGAGTATCAATATTATTAAAGGTGTTCTCTTGTCCGTCGACCGTACCTTGTTGTAAGGCAGCATAGGTTTCCCCAAAAGCAATAGTCGCAGAACCTGCTCCTAAGGCTTTGAATTGAGCTTCTAGCACTTTCCCCGCTTGAGTTCTAAACTTTAGTCCTTTAAAATCGGCCGGAGTGACTAATGGGCGCTTATTATTTGTAAATTGCTTAAAGCCATTCGGCCAGACAGCCAGCCCTTGTAGATTATATTTATCCAAGGAATTCATGAGCCCCTTCATAGATGCTGAAGCAAAGAATTTATAAACAGCCGCATTATCGGGGAACAAAAACGGAAGATCTGTATACTGGAACTTGGGGTTTAAACCCACTAATTTTGTGACTGACGGTGCAATAATTTGAACATTTCCCGCTTGGCAAGCCTCTAATTCTTCTTTATCTCCATAAAGCTGGGATGACGGATAGACTTCGACTTTTACTTTTCCATTGGTTTTCTTCTCTGCTAATTCTTTAAACTTTAGAGCTGCCTGACCCTTTGGGGTATCAGGAGTCACAACATGGGCAAATTTGACGATAATCGGTTTTACGTCTTCTTTTTTATCTGCGCTGGTGGTTGCAGGTTTTGCACCACACCCAACTAAAGTAAGGGCTAAGACTAGTACTGCACTTAACGCTAAGGCTATAGGCTTTTTTCTAAACATTTTTTCTCCCCCTCAAAATTTTTAATATAAGTACTTTTTACATAAGGTTTCCCTAGCCCTTCCTCACCTCCTTAAATATGTTGTCTTAATTTTTCTCTTGAGGTTCACACATCTTTTTAACGTCAAGTAGAAAATCAGGACCAATTTCTTGTTCTAATTTGGAATAGACCGAGGAGAAATTCTCTTTCCAAGCGCTTTTCTCCTGACTGGTAAGTGTATAAATGTTCATCTTTTTCCGTTTCTGAAGCTCTTCTAATTGTTCTTCATTTAATTCGCGCGCCTTTTCTCTTTCCCATTGAGTTACTTCCAGCAAAGTGCTCTCTAGAAGCTCACGCGCTTGACCAGGAAGTTGGTTCCAAAACTCCTTATTGACAATGACGGCATACCCTAGAAATCCATGTTGGCTAAGCGTTAAATAATTCTGCACTCGATCAAACTCTTTTGTATAAATATTGGAGATCGTATTTTCTTGCCCTTGAACTTGCCCTTCTTCTAAGGATTGATAGACATCATTAAAAGGAAGAAAAAGTGCGTCAGCACCAAAAGCACGAAATTGTTCTTCTAAAATTCCATGAGACATGATCCGAAAACGCAACCCTTTTAAGTCACTTGGTTTGATGATAGGATGCTCATTATTGGTCAAGTGTTTAAAGCCGTTATCCCACATCACCAATCCCTTCATATTTTTCTGTTCTAATTGAGTAAGTAATGTCTGACCTAATGGCCCATCCATTATTTGATGAACACTTTTAAGATCAGTAAATAGATACGGAAGATCCCAGATCTGCCATTGTGGAAATAATTGAGAAACTTTAGAGGTTGCCGGAGCAATCATTTGGACATCTCCCCTGCTCAAGGCCTCAATTTCTTCACCATCTTTGAACAATTGAGAATTTGGAAAAACTTGAACTTCGATTGAACCATTTGATCGTTCCCTAATTAGATTCGCAAAGCGAATTGCTGCAAGACCTTTAGGTGTGTTTTCCTCAACAACATGAGAAAATTTAATGATAATCTTTTCCTTTTTATTGACCTGTTGCCCATCGATGATTCTGGTACCACACCCAGATAGACCCAGAACAACGATCAGGATTACTATAAGCCACCTTTTTCCAACCATACGTCGTGTCCCTTTCAGATTGTCTATTATGAATATTATTACTTTACTATATTTTCTGATAATTCTCTATATTTTGGTCCTTTTGATATTAATGGTCTTATTGGTCTAAATAAATTGAATATTAAAAAAAGTTGTACCCTATAGTACAACTTTGTATTTATTGATGGGTCTACCTACAGCCCCATATTGTGTCTCTAATAATACTCGGTTTATTTTTTCTAAATACTCTAAATACCTGCGCGCAGTAACACGCGCTAAACCCGCTCCTTCTGCGACTTCTTCTGCGGATAGCCCTACCTGGCTTTCTTTAAGAAAATTAAAGACTTGTTGCAACGTGATTTCTCTCAATCCTTTGGGTAACTCCTCACGAGTCCGATTTAAGTGAGCTTCATGCTGAGGATGGATTTTAATCAAGCGATCAAGATCCTCTTGATTCATTTCCCAGCGATTTCGAAACTGCTCAGTATAACTATAATAATTATTAAGAGCCGTATTAATCCGTTCAAATTTAAAAGGTTTAATAATATAATCTACCACTCCAAAGCGTAAACCCGCTTGAACCGTTGCCACATCTTGAGCCGCTGTGATCAATATGATGTCCGTGGGTATTCCCAGGCGACGAATCTCTCTTAAAATTTGGATTCCATTGAAATCCGGCAGGTAAATATCAAGAATAACTAAACGGGGTCTTAAATTTTGGATGATTTCCAAGGCCATTTTTCCAGTTTTAGCCTTACCGCAAATTCGGAATCCTCCAATTCTCTTGATAAATCCTTCATTAACTTCCATCACCATCGGATCGTCTTCAACTAAGACTAAGTCAATCGGATTCATTGTTTCGCCCCTTTCGATCCTTGCAAACGTTTCTTTCGGCACGCTAAGACTGAACGATTTTCAGGGGTATTTTAACTCCAAAACGAGTACCCCATTTTCCAGACTCTAGCTCCACAGTCCCCCCCAATAGTTCGACGGTTTGTTTAACTAGGGATAAACCAATTCCCCTATTTTCTGTTCCTTTGGTTGAAAATCCCCATTGGTATATTCTTAATTGATTTTCTGGAGTAATACCTACCCCAGTATCTTCAACACTCAGTACTAATTCAGTTTGCTCCTGTTTGATACGACAGTGTACTTCGCAAAGCTCGCTACCCACAACGGCTTCCATCGCATTTTCCAATAAGTTACCTAAAATAATAGTCAGGGAGTTACCATCAAAACCCTCTGGCAACTCTCCCAAACTTGAATCCGGATCAAATAAGACATCGACCTTAAGTTCTTTACCTCGGTTATATTTTCCCAAAAGTAATCCAGCTACGCTGGGATGCTTAATCTTGCTGCTTAAAAATCTGGTTACTTCTTGTTGCTCCTCAGTCACTCGATAAATATAGTCCATCGCATCTTGGGCTTTCCCAAGCTGAATCAATCCAGCAATGGTATGCAATTTATTTAAGGATTCATGATTTTGAACCCTTAAAGCTTCAATAAACGTTCTTACTCCCGTTAACTCCTCCGCCATTTTCCGTACCTCGGTTTTATCTTTAAGCGTAATCACACGTCCTACTACCCTCTCCTGAACCCGCACTGGTAAAAAATTAACAAGGACACGAGTTTGGTGAAGAATAAGTTCTGTCGTTACCGTCGGATCATTGGCTGCTAATAAATCCATCAAACCCTTAAATACAACGAGCTCTTGCAATTGAACGCCGACAACCTGTTCGCTGATTCCAGCAATTCGACATGCCTTTTCATTAATGACCGTAATCCGATTCTCAACATCCAACGCCACAACGCCATCATCCATGGCTTGGAATATTGCCACTCGTTCTTCAAGCATCCTCGCAATTTCATTAGGTTCAAGAGAAAACATATTCTTTTTGATATTGCTGGCCAAATAAAAGGAACCTAGAATGCCAAATGCTAACCCTATGAATAGCGAAGAATAGAGTTCAAGTTTTAAGGTACTTATAATATCTCGTATGGTCGGTACAAGAATTCCAACCGCAACTACCCCTACCTGTCGAGTGCCTTCATCCGCCAACACAGGTACGAAGGCACGTACAGAAGGCCCTAAAATTCCGACCGCCTGGGACAGGTATTCCTTTCTTTGCAGAGAAGGTTCCTCATCCCCATCATTAAAGATCGTCCCGATACGATCCAAATACGGATGGGAGTATCTCACTTTTTCCATGTTAAAAATTACAATGTATTCAACCCCAGTGGCAATACGTATCCGCTCTGCAAGCGGTTGAATTGCCTTAGAGCCCTCCAATTTACTTAAATTCTCTTGGACCTCCCGTAATTGAGCCACTGTTCGTGCAATTGCCATCGCTCGATGTCCAATTTCCTGTTCCATCTTATGAGAAATCCGGTTGACGATAATAACTCCAGCCAGAAAGACGGATAAAAATACCAACAGGAATGAAAGCATAGCGATTTTGGTTCCCAATTTCAAATGGGGTATTTTCAACCGCTACTCCTCCTTGAAAAGTCTGAATAATACATATTAATTCGTCAATTTTATTATTATTCCTTCTTATTAACTCTCACAATTTTTTTCCAGAGCATTTATATTGTATACAGTTAATTTTTCCTCTTGTCAACGAACGAATAAAATGTTAAAGTTTATACATATTAGGTGGAGCAATGACGCTCTTTAAAGATTGGAATAATCTTTGAGGGAGTGTCTTTTTGTTTTTTTAGAGTTTAAGCTTGAATTTAAGGAAGGGGTAAACAATAATGGATATTTTTGGAGAAAACGTCTTTAATGACGCAATAATGAGAGAGCGTTTACCAAAAGCTACCTACAAATCTTTACGTAAAACAATTGAAGAGGGGCTTCCTCTAAATCCTGATGTTGCTGAAGTTGTGGCCAACAGTATGAAGGACTGGGCCATTGAAAAAGGAGCAACTCATTTTACCCATTGGTTCCAACCCTTGACCGGAATCACTGCGGAAAAACATGATTCATTTATTTCTCCTACCCAGGATGGCCGCGTGGTTATGGAGTTTTCCGGCAAGGAATTAATCCAAGGTGAGCCTGATGCGTCTTCCTTCCCAAGTGGTGGAATTCGTGCCACGTTTGAAGCGAGAGGGTACACCGCCTGGGACTGCACGTCTCCTGCTTTTCTTAAAGAAGATGGTGGTGTCTTAACGTTATGTATTCCTACAGCCTTCTGCTCTTACACTGGAGAAGCACTCGACAAAAAAACTCCGCTTTTACGTTCTATGCAAACCCTCTCCACACAAGCCTTGCGTTTGTTACGACTGTTTGGCAATACTACATCTACTCGTGTCACCAGCACAGTTGGTGCTGAGCAAGAATATTTTCTCATTGACAAGAAATTCTTCGACCAACGTATGGACCTCATGCTCACGGGCCGGACTCTTTTCGGAGCTATGGCACCCAAGGGTCAAGAACTGGAAGACCATTACTTTGGAAGCTTAAAAACTCGAATAGCCGCTTTTATGCATGACTTAAATATGGATCTATGGAAGCTTGGGGTTCTCGCCAAAACTCAACATAACGAAGTTGCTCCAGGTCAATTTGAGCTGGCTCCCATTTTCGGGACTACCAATATCGCCACCGACCACAATCAACTTGTCATGGATACTATGAAAAAAGTTGCCCTCCGCCATGACATGGTTTGCTTGCTTCACGAAAAGCCCTTTGCTGGAGTCAACGGATCTGGAAAGCATAACAATTGGTCAATGTCCACGAACGATGGCCTTAACCTCTTAGATCCCGGTCAAAGCCCTCACGAAAACTTACAATTCCTCACAATATTATGTGCCATTATAAAAGCAGTTGATGATTATGCTGAATTGCTACGACTTTCAGCGGCTACCCCAGGGAATGACCATCGCCTTGGTGCCAACGAAGCACCTCCCGCCATTATCTCTATTTTCCTAGGCGATCAACTCTCCGATATTTTTAAACAGTTACAAAACGGAGGAGTCAAACGCTCCCTTCAAGGGGAAAAATTAGCGAGCGGTGTCATCACCCTACCGTCTTTCCGTAAAGATTCTACGGACCGCAATCGCACTTCCCCCTTCGCGTTTACCGGCAATAAATTTGAATTCCGCATGGTAGCTTCTTCCCAATCCATCTCAGGTCCTAACGTAGTTCTCAATACGATCTTTGCAGAAGTCTTCTCCCAATTTGCAGATCGCCTTGAACAAGCAGAGAACTTTGATCAAGCTCTTCAACAACTTCTCAAGGAAACTGCCACTAACCATAATCGTATCCTCTTTGACGGAAACGGCTATTCAGACGAGTGGGTTGAAGAGGCAACCAAACGCGGGCTTCCCAATATTACTTCCACCGTTGATGCCTCACTAGTTCTACTGCGGGAGTCCACCGTAAAACTCTATGAAAAACACCAAGTATTAAGTAAAACAGAGCTGGAATCTCGCTATGAAATCAACTTGGAGCAGTATTCCAAACAAATTAATATTGAAGCGCTAACCATGATCGACATGGCTAAGCATCAGATTATCCCTGCCTCGATCAACTATTCAACTCGGTTAGCAAATTCAATCAATGCCATAAAATCCGCTTCAAGTGCTGTTGATGTATCTGTCCAAGAAAACCTCCTGATTGATCTCTGCTCAACCTTGGTTTCCTTCAAAACAAATTTGAGCGTCCTTGAAACTGTAACTCAAGAAGCTACCACTCTGACAAGCGATGCCTACGCTCAAAGTGTCTATTACCGAGATGTCGTCTTTAAAGCCATGGGAGCTCTCAGGATTGACGGAGATAAGCTTGAGACGATCATTGATGCCGATCTATGGCCACTTCCCACGTATGCCCAAATGCTATTCATGCTTTAATAGTATCCACATCTAAAAACATTACCTGATTGCGCGCATGACCTTTATGGGGTAGATAGTTAAACACTATCTACCCCATTTTATTATTAGATATATTCATTCACGTTTTAGACACCCATTTCTAAAAGTGGGTGTTCCATGTTCAGCTTTAGCTTTAGCTTTAGCTGAAACTGATATTATATCCTTTCAGGAGTAAGAATTTCTTTCATTAACCTTGTCAGATCATCAAAGTGTTCCAAAACATGCGCCCCAGCTTGACGTAATTTCTCCATTTTTTGGGATGGCTTACCTGCCCCCCCTGAGATCATAGCCCCAGCATGACCAAAGACGGTTCCTTCTGGCATACGTTCTGTAAAACGCCCAGCAATAAAGCTAAACAACGGTTTAGTGAACCCCCCGCTCTTTAGTAACTCAGCTGCTTCTTCCTCAAAATGAGTACCTGGTTCCGAAAAGGTTACGACAGCATCTGTTTCATGATCAGCCTGATAAAGCAAGAGTAAATCTTTGATAGAGGTCCCAATTAAGGCATCCCCTCCTATGCTAACTGAGGTACTTACCCCGAAACCTGCCCTTTTTACCATCCAGGAACTTTCCGCCGTCATCCCACCGCTACGAGAAATAACCCCTATTCGACCGGGCACAAAACAGCGCTCCACCTTGTCTCCACCAATAGCTCCAACTTTAACCCGGTCCTTCGGAGTTATCATACCTACGGAATTGGGTCCAATCACTCGAACCCCTGCCTGTTTTGCTCTGGTTAAGAATTTCATAGCATCCAATTGAGGTACGTTTTCCGTCGCGATAATCACGAGACTTATCCCAGCGGCAACCGCTTCCAAGACGGCATCATAGACAAAAGCTGGCGGTACATAAACAACCGTTGTATTAATGTTATGTACTTGGACTGCTTTCTTTAACGTATTATAAACCGGTATCCCGTGAACTTCTTGCCCTTCTTTGCCCGGGGTTACCCCAGCTAAGATTTTTGTACCATAATCCAAGCTATGTTGGGCTACCATGGCCGCTTCTCTGCCTGTAATCCCTTGGATAGCGATTCTCGAATTTTTATCAAGTAGTATTGACATTCTAGTTCCCCCCTTCTATTGCCGGAAGACCCTTAATTCGTTCGACCATACGTTTTGCAGCCTCGGTAATACTAGCCTCATCTCCAAAATACTCAACACCCGCGGCCGTAAAAATTTCTTTAGCCGCTTCATCATTAACTCCAGCTTCCCTCACGACCACAGGAAAAGTATGAGGATCCTTGCCTAGATCCTGTAAGGCTTGGACGACACCCTTAGCCATGACGTCAACCTGAGTATTATTCGTAATATTATGGGCCACAAACAAACCACGAACTCCCGGCTTGGAAAGAATCCCTTTGGTTATGCCATAGACTTTCCGTTCTGGTGGATTTCCTCCAACTTCACTATAATTTGCAGGCTTTCCACCAAAGGCAACGAGAGCATCAAAGGAGAGCAAGCTTCCTCCTCCACCACCACATAGAAAGCCAATATCCCCGCCATCCATCTCCGTATAACGCGCTGTTCCTCGATAGGGATCTGCCTCATTAACCTCCACCATCTGCTTTTCAAGTTCAGTTTGGGGACGCCAAGTGCGTTCACTACCTAGCTGAACCATACTTGCTAATTCCGGATGGCGATACATGGCGCTATCATCAATACTCATAACTGAAGCCGCTGCCATAACCTCTCCACCTTCCGTGACAACTAAGGGATTAATCTCTAAAATCGTAGCATCCTTCTCCAGAAAAACTCGAACTAAACGCACTAGGGTTTGAGTCGCAAGGGTTAATAACTTTCCATTAAGCCCCAGCTCAGACCAAATTTCTTTGGCCTCAAAATCAGCCATCCCCAAAATTGGATCAATATGACGAGTGAGAACTTTTTCAGGATGTTCCCTGCTTAAAGTTTCAACATCCACTCCTCCGTCAAGGCTAGCGATAATCACTGGAGCTTGGGCCGTTTTATCAATAGCTATCGACAGATACCATTCTTTGGCAATGGCAATCTTTTCTTCTACTAAAACTTTGTCCACCGGAAAATGACTCACAGTCATAGCCAAAAGTTCTTGAGTACGCTCAACCGTTTCCTCAGGGTTGCTCGCAAATTTAATAGCCCCTGCTTTGCCTCGTTTACCGACGGGAACTAAGGCTTTTAACACGACGGGATATCCAATCTCATGTGCCTTTTCCACAGCTTCCTTTGGTGTACGGGCCACGCTGTTGCGAGGAACCAAAACACCCGCATCACTGATAATTTTCTTACTGTAATTCTCCAGTAATTTACCCAAAAATAAACCCTCCCTAATATGTTCTTGGTGTTCATTGTTTGTTATTCATTGTTTGTTGTTCATTGTTTGTAGTTTGTTGTTTGTTGTTTGGTTTACTGCCCAAATCATTGTAAAGACAGAGCTAGTAATCTTCCCGGTAATGAGAACCGATACTAATAGTTCTCTGCAAAGCAGCATCAACAATCAAGTTTGAGGCAATTACCATCATTTTCTGTTGACAGTACTGCAATAAATCTCCGTAGGTTCGCAACGACTGAGTGTTTAAGTGGGCAGCAATCATGAATAAATCCGTTTTTGCTTGCTTTAGCCCTCTTTCAGAGCGAATTACTCCTACATTAACCCCCATTGAGCGCTTCAAATCTTGTCCAATATTCGGCTCCAACTCTGAGGTAGTAGTCTGCAGACTACTCTCAAGCCCTTCACTTGGCCATTTGCCCAATCGTGCTTCTAAATGTGCTTCAAGGAGTGGACGACTCCAACTAGTGGAACTCGATTGAAGACCTTCAGCCGCCGCGAATCTCCCAGCCCGCTGACCAAATACGGCAGCTTCCGTTAATGCATTACCTGCTAGTCGGTTTGCTCCGTGCAAACCCCCGGCTGCTTCACCACAAACCCATAACCCAGGGACTGAGCTACGACATTGTGGGTCAATGGCAATCCCGCCATTCATAAAATGCTGGGCGGGTGCCACTTCTATCATCGTGGCACCCTGGAAAGCGGTTAAAATATCCTGATAGTTTTTAGTCATTATTTCTAGAGGAACTGCTGAGAAATCAACATAGACACTACCACTCTCCATACCCCTTCCCTCAGTAATTTCCTTAAAATTGGCTCGTGCCATAACATCCCTTGTGGTCATATCTGCCTGGGGAGAATAGCGAGACATATAGGCTTCACCAAGCCGATTTCTTAGAACAGCTCCATCTGCAAAAGGCGCAGTGGAAAGGACTAACCGTGGAGTGGCAACCGTGACAGCCGGATGAAACTGGATAAATTCCATGTCTCGCAGGGTCGCTCCAGCTTGATATCCCAGGGCATAACTGTCCCCACATACATCTCGAGCGTTCGTACTTCGCTGGAAGAGACCTCCAGCTCCACCCCCTGCTAATACGACTGAGTTGGCCTGAATTATGCAAATCGTTGCCTCCTTTTTGAGTAACCCAATTGCCCCACAAACTCGACCATTCTCTAGTAATAAGCTAATAATTAAGATATTATCCAAAAACTCGACTCCAAGTGCCTTAGCCCTGTCCGCTAATGGTACGGATAAAGCCAGACCCAGTGTATGGGAAGATTTTGATACTCCTTCAGCTCGTACAATACGAAAGCGAGAATGGCCAGGGGAACCCTTAATCAGGAGATCATCCCCGTCCTTTTGGAACTGAACGCCCTGTTCCATCAACCAACTTATGCCCCCTGCCGCTTCTGTAGCTAACACCTGGACTAAATCTCGTTGATTGAGGTTCCCCCCGCCAGTTAGAGTATCCTCAATATGGCGCTCGACGGAATCATTGGTTCGCAGGCCCTCCCACACAACCGCCATATTATTTTGAGTCATTACCGTGTTTCCTGAGCGCCCCGCCTTGCCTTTACTAACCAAGGAAACCTTCGAACCAGTGCCGGCAGCTTCTATCGCAGCACTTAACCCAGCCAAACCGCCGCCGATAATTAAAACATCGGTCGAAATTTGATGCAATTGCAATTCCATTGTCATCCATCGTTCCTTTCATGAAGGGCGTTATCTAATTTCCAAGACTCTCACTTCTTGTGGGGGTCCTTACTTATTAAGCCAGCCCTTAATTCCAAAGAAAGTGGTAGCTCGGTTAAGACGAGCAATAGACCTCGTTAAGGGAATTTCTTTTGGACAGGCCTTAATACAGTTTTGGGCGTTGCCACAATCGGCAATCCCCCCTTCATTCATCAGGGCTTCCAGTCTCCTCTCTCGTTGCAAAGCCCCTGTTGGATGAGAATTCATCAGATCCACCTGGGCAATTGGCGCAGGACCTATAAATTTTGATTTAGAGTTTACATTTGGACAGGCTTCCATACAACAACCACAAGTCATGCATTTTGAAAGAGCATAGGCCTGCTCCTGTACTTTCGGAGAAACTCTGGGCCCCGGGCCCATGTCATGAGTGCCATCGATCTCAATCCAAGCCTTAACTTTACGCAGGTTGTCGAACATCACTTTGCGATCCACGACCAGGTCTTGAACCAGTGGGAACTTGGTGAGGGGGGCCAAATAAATAGGTTGAGTCAACTGATCGACTAAAGCGGAACAGGCCTGACGAGCTTGACCATTAATCACCATGGTACAAGCACCACAGACTTCCTCTAGACAGTTACAATCCCAGGCCACTGGCGTAGTCCTCTCACCTTTGGTATTGACTGGGTTTTTTTGGATTTCCATCAGTGCTGCTACCACATTCATTTTGGGAAAATACGGAATCAGAAACTCCTCGATGTAAGGAGCAGACTGAGGATTGGCTCGACGTTTAATCACAAATTTGACATCCTTGGACATTTTACACAGTCACCTCTTTCGCTACATCGTAGCGTCGCTTACGCGGTTTTATGAAGCTAGTGTCAACGGGTTCATAACTAAAGTTCGGGCCATTCGCCGTCCATTCTGCCTTGGTTGTTTTTAGCCAATTTTCATCATCGCGCTCCGGATAATCTGGTTTATAATGGGCACCACGACTTTCGTTGCGGTGATAGGCTCCAAGAGTAATAACCCTAGCCAAAGAAAGCATACCCCAGAGACGACGTGTAAAAGGAAGAATTTGATTGCCCCAAGCAGCACCATTACCTACCCCAATATTTTTATAACGCTCCATAAGTTCCTGGATTTTTTGGTCGGTAGTCAATAGTTGGTTATTATTGCGAACAACTGTGACATTATTAACCATCCACTCACCTAGCTCTTGATGCAATTTATAGGGATTTTCCTGACCTTGCATCGCAAACAAAGCCTTTTGTTTAGCAACTTCCCGTTCTTTGGCACGTTCAAAAAGAGCTAGAGGCAAATCAGTATAATGTTGCTTAAGTCCGTTACTATACTCAAACGCTTTAGGTCCAACTACTGTACCCGCATAGATAGCAGCCACTAACGAATTACCCCCCAAGCGATTGGCACCATGGTACTGATATTCACACTCTCCAGCAGCAAACAAGCCCGGTATGTTGGTCATTTGGTTAAAATCCACCCATAATCCACCCATTGAGTAATGCACAGCCGGAAACGTCTCCATCGGTACCTTGCGTGGATCATCTCCGATAAACTTCTCGTATATGTCAACGACCCCTGCCAGCTTACGATCGATCTCATGGGGATCTAAATGCGTAATATCCAAATAAACTTTATTTTCTCCATCCACACCCAACTTCATATCCACACAAACTTTAAAAATTGCCCGGGTAGCAATATCCCTTGGTACCATATTCCCATAGGCCGGATACCACTCCTCCAGGAAATACCAGGGCTTTCCATCTTTATAGACCCAGACGCGTCCGCCATCCCCCCGGATTGATTCCGACATCAAACGTAATTTATCACGTCCAGGAATGGCGGAAGGATGAATTTGGACAAACTCCCCATTTGCATAGGTGGCTCCTTGCATATAGGCTGTGGCCGCCGCAAACCCGGTATTTATCGTTGAATTCGTACTACGCACATAGATCATGCCCGGACCACCTGTGGCTAGAATCACAGCATCTGCCGGAAATACTTGAATTTCAAGACTTTTCATGTCTTGCACAACCGCTCCCCTACAGCACCCTTCTTCATCACGTACTATAGAAAGCAGTTCCCACTCTTCATAGCGAGTGACCAACCCTTCATCCTCATAGCGACGGACTTGTTCATCCAGCGCGTAGATCAACTGTTGACCAGTGGTAGCCCCGGCAAAAACAGTTCGCGAGTATTTGGCTCCGCCCAAACGACGAACATCCAGGAACCCTTCCGGAGTTCGGTTGAACTGCACCCCCATCCGATCCATCAAATTAATAATGCTTGGAGCAGCTTCGATCATATTCTTCACGGGCGTTTGATTAGCCAGGAAATCCCCACCGTAAATCGTATCGTCAAAATGTTCCCAAGTTGAGTCCCCTTCTCCTTTAGTATTGACGGCCGCATTGATGCCCCCTTGAGCACATACTGAGTGAGAACGCTTACAGGGAACCAACGAAACTAAATCTACTTTTTGACCGCGTTCAGCCAACTTGATCACGGACATTAGGCCGGCTAAGCCGCCCCCTATGACAATTACTTTTCCGCTCATCTCCGACCCTCCTTCAAATAAACGCCAGTAGGGCATTAATCCCTACAGCCGTTAAGATTATAAACACCGCGAAGCATGCGTAAGCCGCTGTACGTTGAGCTTGTTCTCCCACAGTGACCCCCCAGGATACCAGAAATGACCACAAACCGTTGGCAAAATGTCCGAATGAAGCAAGCATTCCAAACAAGTAAAGAATGAGTATTACTGGTTCGTTCAAAGCCGTCCTCACAAATTCGAAATCAAGGTTACTGTTGATAAAACCCTCCGAAAAGCGCAATACCGCGACATGCCAAATCACAAATAGTAACGTGATTATGGCAGTTACTCTTTGCAGATAAAACAGCCAGTTGCGAAAATAGCGATAGTTTAAAGTATTGTTTTTGGTTAGATAAACTAGCCAAACTCCGTAAAGCGCATGATAGATAATCGGTATAAAGATGACCACTAGCTCTAAGAACCACAAGTAGGGAATACTGTGCAAGAGCGCAACCCCACGGTTAAAATCCTCTATACCTAGAGTTGCCATAGAATTAATAAACAAATGGACCATCAGAAAAATTCCCAGAGGAAGTATCCCGGATAGTGAATGAAGTTTACGCCAGAAAAATGTATGTGTCACAGTCACATTAATCCTCCTTCTATCTGCCTAGGAATCCAGAAAGGTTGGTAAGCTCTTCTAAGTGACTAATTCCAGCCACTAACTCTTGTACACGTGCCGCATCAAAGTGCGAACTGGCCAATTCTCGAAATTTATTGACCAATTCGGTTTGGCTGATGGGATGCTCTGGGTCGCCAGCGGGGTAATCTGTCCGTTGACTGAAAATCTGTCCAGTTGTATCGGTAATCTCAACAATTGCCGGCCACTTTGCCGGATAAAGCGCTGAGACTTCCGGATCCTCAATCAACTCAACCTGACTCATCAGGGTACGAATTGAGGGGTCGGCTAATGTCTGTTCATTAAAGTCACCCAACCCCGCTTTGCGTTGTTTTGCGGCGAGAGCAACACAGAAGGGTAAACTAAATTTTGCGGCGTACAACGTATCCGGTTGGTAATTACCTGTTAGATCAATCGCGATCGGATAAGTCCTTACGACGATTTTGGCAATTGTTTCAGGGTTTAGGTTATGCTTTTTAACTAAATCTAAAACCAAGTCAATGGCATGGTGAGTATGACGACAGGAAGCATGGATTTTGATACAGTTTTCAAGGATTTTATAGCCCTGACCTAGTCCAACTGTTATTTTGTTGAGGTCGTACTCCTTCGCAGTAGCTCGGATAAAGCCTTTTTCTCCTTCAAGAATCCGGCTTGCCCCTGTAAAACCCCGACGGGCTAGGAGAGCTGCTAAAAGACCATTGAGAGCCGCTTTGCCAGGGTGCAGATGTTTGCTCATAGCACCATCCTCCAGAAATTCCCATAAACCAGCGGCCTGGGTACCTGCCGTGCCTAACGTATGGACCAATTGTTCCTCAGTTAGACCAAAAATCTTTCCTGCCGCTGCCGCAGCTCCGAAGGTCCCCACCGTTGCGGTAGTGTGCCAATAATAGTAGTGTGCTGGTGTAACTGCCTCCCCTATTCGAATCGCCACCTCATAGCCGGCAACGATCCCCTCAATCAACTCACGACCACTTGCTCCAATTTTTTCAGCAGCTGCCAGAGCCGCTGGAATAATAGGCGCTCCTGCATGAATAATTGACGCCTTGTGGACATCGTCTAACTCCACAATGTGGGAAATTGCACCATTGACCATAGCCGCTAAAATGCAGGATGTCTTTTCTCCTGTACTGATTAGTGTCGCCTCAGGTTTCCCTCCCAGCTCTTCAACTACCGCTAATACGATACGCCCAGGTTCACATTGGACACCCGCAGCGGCAGAACCTAACCAATCTAGAAAAGCATTCTTAGCAGCCAAAATCACGTCTTCAGGTAAATTTTCAAAGTTAAGTTGCTTAATGAATCGCGCAAGTTCCAGGGAAATACTCAAATTTAAGCCCCCTTTTTCATGAATTTTCTAACTATTTAGAATTTATATATGCAAATTCTATGCCACTCTTTAAACAACAAAACACCGCTTGTAAAGCGATGTTTTGTTTAATAATTAAACATTAGATAAGTTTTTGTTTGTTATTTAAACAATAACTGAGGATGAACTGATTGATCTTGTTCATTTTCAGGACACAATTAACAACTATCCCTAGATTCACTCGTGTGTAATGATATTTTTTTCCATAATGTCGTTCTGCTAATGTCCAAAAGACTCACTGCATTCCGTTTATTTCCTTTGCAACGTTGCATAATAGCATTAATCAGCTGCAACTCCATATCAGCTAATGTCCCAACACGGACGGCAATTGTCTCATCGACCACTAGCTCAGAAATTTGCCCAGTTTCATTTGCTTTAATCACCTCTGATTGGCAAATTGTCCGGGGTTCGGTCGCTAAATTCAATGGCTTAGGAGCAGATTTAGGGATCCCGGCTACTTGTTCGGAACCGTCAAGTAAATTGCGCAGTTCAGGAAAGGAAATTATAAGTTCTAATCGTTCAAGGGGTTGACCTTCTCCAACTAACACAGCATATCGTTCTAGAACGTTTTCTAATTGCCTAACATTTCCGGGCCAATTATAGTCTTCTATAGCCTGAATAAATTCCCTCGACAGAACTGGACGATAGCCAAGCTTAGCCACGAGCTTATTCATTAGAAACTCGATTAGATCTGGAATGTCTTGTTTTCGCTGGCGCAGGGAAGGTAAAAATAAGTTAAGTACATTTAATCGATAGTAGAGGTCAGAACGAAACTGACCCGCGTCAACGGCGGCCTGCAAATCTTCATTGCTGGCAGCTATAATCCGAACGTCCACTGGTATTACTCTATCTCCACCAAGGCGACGCACCTCTTTGGTCTGTAATACTCTGAGCAACCCAGCTTGTAAATTAAGTGACATTTTACCAATTTCGTCTAAGAACAGAGTGCCCCCATTAGCAAGCTCAAAAAGTCCACTTTTTCCTCCTTTTTTCGCACCTGTGAAAGCTCCCTCATGGTAGCCAAACAGTTCACTTTCCAGTAAACTCTCTGGTACCGCAACACAATTGAGGGCGACAAAGGGACCGTTACTCCTCGGACCATCCGCATGTATACTTTGGGCAAATAACTCTTTGCCTGTACCACTTTCTCCCCATATTAGAACTGTCGCCTCAACTTGGCTAAAACGCTCCGCCTTAGCAATCGTATCCTTCAAAGCCGAACCGACTAAGTCACGAAAGGTATAATGCGCCACCAGCCCCTTTGCTGCACTTACCTTGCGTTGATGTTCTTCTTCTCGTTTTTTTACTTGCTTAAATTCAGCAAGTTCCTTCGCCTGAGCTAAAGCTCTAGCAACTGTACTTCGGCTAGAATAAATTAGTAAACCGACCATCCCAAAGGCATTAGCTAAGCGTAAACCCCAGTGACCCCCGCCCACCACAACTTCACAACCATCATGATGGGCCTTTTCCATCTGTACAGATAGTTCATTCATCGTACGATACGGATAATACCTTATCTCCTGACCAAGCATAGAACGAACCTGAGACAAAAACCCTTGATCATTTAAGCTGGGATGGTTCAAATATCCGATCTGTCGGCTCACAGTCTGTGCTTTAGCTAATGCCTGAAAAATATCAAAGTCACTTGGAGCAAGAGTCACTAGCGGCAATGAAAAGTTTTGTCTCAAAAGTTCTGCCGTTGCTCCTCTACTCACTATCACTTCAGGACTCATCATTTCTATAAAATGTCCAACTTCAGCTACAGCCTCTTCTAGTACAGCCTCGATCACATTGATTTCAAGCTTCAGTGGTTGGGCAAGTTCTTTAACCAGAACAGTAAGTTCTGGGTAGGCAGATGTCACAAGAATTTTGCTCATAAGCTCCCCCAAGAACAGGAGTGACCATTCTCCCGCTCAAATTCTCTCCAAGATCCTCGTAAGTATAGTATCTCCATTATTCGACATTCGTGATGCCATACCCTGCTACAACCCACAGAATATGGACCCAGAATATGGGCCCATATTTTTTCCAAATGCGAAGCTTATAATTGTCGGCGCCAATAATTAGAGTAGATAGCCCCTAGTGGATTATGCGCGAGCACTCTGTCTTTGACCACTAGTGTCGTCACCGGTGCTTCAGAGTATTTTGTAAAAAGAATATCATGACCAATACACAATCCGACGATCAAATTAAGCTGTGTGCCTAGTTTATTGAGGTATTTCACCTGGCCGACAGGGTTACAGGCTGCTTCATAACGTTCCGGCTTAACATTAGGTATCTCATATTCCTTTTTATCAACCCCACAGACTTTGCAACATACCGAATGCACTTTAAAATGCTTTCCCAAAATTGCCGAAATCTCTTTTACCTCTTTGCTTAGACCAACACAGAAGCCGATCCCTAATGTACGATAGTCCATTTCCTGACAGAACTTAATCACTTCCTGTATACGAGTGATCTTCATGTAATACTCTGACTCAATACGACTAGCTGTGGCTAATATCTTTCGGTTTTCCTCTATCCCGTACTCAGGCTGCTGGTACCCTTGATCGTAGCAACTCTTTCCCTGATAACACGCATTGTCTAGTTTGCAGTTCGCGCAGTCCATGACGCTCCCCCCTAAATCTTATCATATGCTGTAGCTTACAATCCCAAAACAAACTGAATAATAGTCATTATTTTCTGTTAACTTTCTATGATAAGCTTACTTTAAGTTTCCTCTAGGGGCAATGTTTAGGTCATATTGGTAATTAGGGCAGCTTCTTAAGCTTGCCAAAAGCATCTTGCATAATATAATACGAGGGCTTCAATCGTTCGTGAAAGGAGGGCGTATCCGATTCTTGCCACGAATATAAATTCATATTCGTAGATTCAACCACTTGCTTTTCTTTGAGCAAGATCCCTCCGATATAAAAACCGTTAGTCTTCGTAGATTGAATTCCTGTTTTGTACAAATCATCCATGATCATTTTTGTAGAAGGGTCCGTAACATTTAAGAGCGCCCACGGTATTCTGATTTCGATATTGTTACTGACAACTATGAAATCTGCAAGCGAGTTATAATCTTTACTTAAAGGATTTCCGTTGCCAAACAGCAGTTTCCCGGTTTCATAATTACTAAAAGGAATCGTTCGTTTATCTACAGGCAAGTAGATTTCCTTATTTAAAGTTAGGTATTCAGGGTTGAAAATTCCTGAATTCTTTTTTTCATAATCAGGGTTTAGTTCAATCAGCTTAAGTTGTTTGGCATATAGATAATAGAATGAATCATAATAGGAGTCCACTAATACCCTTGAATTTTCGTTACCATTTATTTCAATGATGAAATCCGTGGGGCTTTTGAAAGTCACATTGTACTTCGGATAGGTACTATTTCCTTGATTGGGAATAGAATCTATAGGGATTAAAATAGTGTCTTTCTCAAAGTCAAAATGCTTAGCATTAATTCTTAAATAAAGATATTTTTCATCAGATTTAGCATAGATGCTTAGGTTATCTCCGGTAGCTAAAGGTTTTTCGTTTTCCCATTCCGTTACATCGCCATCTACATAGGAAACGGAGGTTGTCATTCCTGGGTCAAAGGCCAATAAGCCAAATTCTTGTTCACTCGTTTGAGGATTAGACCAGAATGGCCGTCGATCCGGGATGTCAAAATCCATAGTGTTCCAGGAACGTTTAAACCACTCATCTTGCCAGGTAAAGACAAGCGCTCCCGCATACCCTTCGTCATAGATATCCTGTAACATATAAGCATCCATGTTGCCTTGATCTTGTTCACTGATCATTCCTTGGTTAAAACCCATTTTACTGAGATGAGTCATGCCTCGGGAAGCGGGTACTCCATATTCCGCTACAAGGACAGGCATATCATGCTGTTTGATCAAGTCAGCTAGATAGGCTTTATAGGTATCTATTTTGCCGTCTGTATTTTTATAAGTTATATATTCCTTTTGATAATTCAAGAAATCCGGGTAATAAGGATAAATGTGATAGGAAGCAAACAATCCAGGTCTGAAGTCGTTTGTAGCTTTTATATGGCTTGGATTAACCGTTGCCAAATCCTCTTGTTCCGAAGGTTCATTAGTATGTACTAACATATCTGTTGTAACCCAATTAGCAAAGGCTACAGGTCGTTGCATTTTGTAGGTTGTTGTTTCATAATCAATCGCATAATCCCCGATTTCTGCTTGGAACGCTTCATAAGGTGAGGCATTTTGAGTATGAAGATATTGCCCATTAAAATTTGTTTTGGCGGGGTTTTTCGCATTGGTTGCATTCACGAACTCAGCATTGATTTCAATGCCAAGTATAAAACCAAGGACATACGAAGAGATATCTTTGGTATAGGTTCCGCTCGCGTGTCCGGACTTAGGGGGGATTATTTGGTTTCCATGAAGTACGCCAATGATCCTTTTAATATCCTCTTTTAAAGTATCTTGGATTTGGGGAGCATAAGCGTTTTGGAATTTTAGAAGATCTTCTTCATTAATCCATAATCCTTGTATTAAGTAAAGCTTAGTTTTGGCAGTTTGATTATATTCATAAAAAGCGTCATAAAATACTGGACTTAAAATGGTATAGACTCTTATGGTATTGGCATTCATTTCTCCAATGTATTGAAACCATCTTAAATACTCTTGCTTGGTAACCGCCATTTCACCGGGGAATTTTCCAGGAACGCCCACTCCCATGTTAACTCCTTTAATAAATTCCTTCTGCCATTGTCCATCTTTGAATATATAGAATGATTTGGAATCAACTTTGGCAATGTAGGATACGCCATTTTCCTCAATCATCCTTTTGCCATTACATCCGCTCAATGGCAAAGAAATAACTAAAAGTACCGTTAATATAAGAATTAGCTTTTTCACATGAATACGCTCCTTAAAATTTTCTGTCACTCTATGCCGAAACACCCTTTCGTTTCATCTCACCCCAACTCTGCTTTTTGCCTCTAACGGCCGAAATAAGGGATTGCACGCGCCAAAGGGTCATAATAGGCCGATACCAAATTGTCTCAGACAAGGCAAAGAAAAATAAGCGATTGAGTTCAGATATACTCCTATAATTTTCAAGCCTCCATTCCTCAAGAAGAACGGCACCTACGGACATAAATGACCCGTATACTACCGTTAGCAAAATAAGAGGTAGAGAATATTGAAGCTGGACTTGACCGAAGGCCAAGCCAATAACAATTACCAAATAACCTACCAACTCAACGACCGGACCCAATAATTCCACTAGGAGGAAATAGGGCATCGAAATAAAGCCGATCGCACCGTATTTCGGATTTAGAATCATTTTTCGGTGAATCCACAGGCTGTCAAATAAACCGCGATGCCATCTGATCCGCTGTCTTTTTAAGACTTTTAAATCCTCAGGCGCTTCTGTATAACACACTGGATCTGCAACATACTCGATTTTAGCTCCCCATTCATTCTCGATATTCATCCTGTGGAGACGAACTACAAGTTCCATATCCTCTCCGACTGTTCCCACCCTATAACCACCTGCTTGAACGACCCTTGCCGTTTTAAAGACTCCGAAAGCCCCGGAAATAATAAGGAGGAGGTTCTTTCGGCTCAACCCAATTCTCCCTATAAGGAAAGCTCGCATATATTCGATCGTTTGCATCACGATCCAAGGATTCTTGGAAAGCCTCTTCTCCTTTATTTGTCCTTGAATAATTGTACTTCCGTTGGCGATAAGCACATTTCCCCCAACAGCCAAAATTTCTTGCTCGTTAGCTTCTATAATTGGCTTCATCATCTTAAGGAAAGAATCCGGTTCTAAGATGGTGTCCCCATCAATAGAAGCAAAATACGGATATCGGGCCAAGTTAACCCCTACGTTCAGCGCATCTGATTTCCCGCCATTTTCTTTGTCGACAAGGATTAATTGAGGAAAAATTTCTGAATAGTAAACCATTTTAAGCGGCTTGGTCTCGATTCCGTTGCGCTTTTGGAACACTTTGTTTTTCATGGGGGTCATTTTAAACCGATCAATCATTTTCTGCATCGTTTCGTCCTTTGATCCATCATTGACCACAATAACTTCATATTGAGGATAGTTCAATCGTCCGCTTCCTGTAATTAGGGATAATACTGTTTCGATGATACCCATCTGCTCGTTATAAGCCGGGACGAGAATAGATATTGGCGGAGTAAACGCTGAGTTTCTTATCCGTTTGTAGGGTTCGACATTATGTAGACCACGTTCTCTCTTAATCTGTTTAAACGACATCAGGAATAGGATTAAATAAAAAAAGCAGATAGCCAATAAATAAATGAAAATAAGGTCATTTAAGAGCTTTAAGTTGAATTGTGCGAGTTCCCATAGTTTATTCATAATCCATGCTTCTCTCTAACCATTCCTTGGCAATATTCCTGGCATAATTATCAGGGTGCTCAGCGATGATGGAGAGAAGCATTTCTCGTCCATTCTTATATTTGCGTAGCGATTTTGCTGCTTCTGATCTTACGATATACCCTTTGTCACTGATGAGTAGCTTCAGGTACGGTAAAAACCGTTCTTCCCTTATACTCCCCATGAGTCTGGCCAACATCATCCTTTCACTCATGGACTGTGGAGCTTGCCATTCTTTCTTTTGGAAGTTTTCGTCTAGAATCCTAATAATAACGTCTGGTGAACTAATATATTCAAGACTCGCTATCGTTTTAGCTGCTCTTACTCTCATTTCGCGCTCGTTAGCATTCAACAATGTTTCCAGCAATTCTTGCAGCTTCAACGAGCGCAAATTTTTATCACCGAAGACATCCAGAGTACTTAACCTCCATTCATAGGGAAAGTCATAAAAATTTTGTACGTAGCTCTCGAAATTATTGGGAATTATCAAACGGCTCATCATTTCTTTTAACAGAAAAGGAGGAAGTCCCTTTGAACCTTTAATCAGGTCCTGAAGGTAGACGTAGTCAAAATCAGCCAATATGAGATAGATCTGGTATCGTTCCTCAGCTGAGCATTTCTTGATCTTCAAATGTTTTAATAAATCTTCCTGCATCATTTCAATCTTAAAAAGATCTACGAAATATAAAGTATTCATACGAACGCTCCATCTGGAGTGAAACAACCTTTTTCTGTACCTTGGAACAAAA
>NZ_JYNH01000062.1 GCF_000960765.1 Desulfosporosinus sp. I2
GGGCTGCCTGCAGGGCAAACAAGAAAGTTTCGACTTCTCCGCTCGGCGGTTCATACAAGGGTTTAAACCAAGATTCATAATTGGGAGCGAGAGTGCTGATAGCTGCTGAGGCTCGTTGATCAGCTCCGGCGAATTCGGCATCGCGTGCCAGAAAAAGGGGACCAAAGGCCAGTAAAACTACAATTATCAGTAATATCCCATTCTTGGCAATCGGTTTCATGCTTTCACCCCCTGTTTTCGGGTAGGTAACTCTTTTCCAGTAAATACTCCTAAAAATTGCAGCTCTTTTTGACTGTAAGCACTTAGAATATTAATGACCAAAACGGTAAGGATACCTTCGCTTATGGCTAAGGGAAGCTGAGTGAACGCAAATATGCTCATGAATTTTAGTGCGGAAGCCATCACTCCGCCCGAAGCAGCGGGAAAAGCTAGCCCTAACTGGAAAGATGTTGTAATATAGGTCATTAGATCCCCTAAAGTAGCTGATAGAAAAACCGATAGCCACAGGGGAGCTCCCAATTTCTTACAACCCTTATAGATACCATAAGAGACAAAAGGTCCCACAATCCCCATAGAAAACGTGTTTGCTCCGAGGGTCGTTATTCCACCATGAGCTATTAGAAGGGCTTGAAAGACTAAGACAATCATACCCAAGACGGTCATCGCTAAAGGTCCGAACAGAATGGTACCTAGACCTACGCCTGTCGGATGCGAACAACTACCAGTTACCGACGGAATTTTCAGGGCTGACAAGACAAAAGCAAAGGCTCCGGCCATACCGAGCAGCATCTTTAAACTGGGATGGAGAGTCACTGTTTTCTTAATGGAACGTACCCCAGCAATAACAAACGGAATCATAACAATCCACCAGAAGGCGGCCCAGTTAAAGGGCAAGAATCCTTCCATAATATGCATAGCATAAGCATTATTAGGAAAGACAATATAGATAGCTAAAACGTAGGCTATTAATAAACTGATCTTCTTAATCTTTCGTAGGGCCATAGAATGATCAACTCCTTTTCATTTAAAGGGAAACGTGGAATCACTTATCGGCACATTTTAATGGGGTTGCCAGTAAGTACCTAGATATTTACTTGGCATGGTTTCGTTTCTTGGATTCCAACGGCTTTGACCATAGAGAATCTTGATACTCATAGGTTATTGCGTATGTCAGAATTCACTGTTGCATAAGCCGTCAGAACATAGCTTAATATTACGTCTATAATATATAGGAGTGATAGCTTGAAAAAATTAGGAATCGTTTTTGCAACACTCGTCCTTGCAT
This sequence comes from Desulfosporosinus sp. I2, assembly GCF_000960765.1. Lineage (GTDB taxonomy): Bacteria > Bacillota > Desulfitobacteriia > Desulfitobacteriales > Desulfitobacteriaceae > Desulfosporosinus. The sequence goes on from NZ_JYNH01000062.1 coordinate 1,286, forward strand.
TAGTAGTGTCTGGTTGCTCTAATTCAGGAACAACTCAACAGGTAAAGCCACAAGAATCTAAGGTCGTGCAAAGTAATATCGTCGTCAGCCAATTTAGAGAGAACACTTCAGATGTTAAAGATTTGGATAGCTTTTTAGCGGCTGTTAACAGGGGGAAACAAGCAAAGCTTCAAATAAGGCAAACTACCGATGAAGGTGACCCTATTATTACAACTTTGGAATATTATAATGACCTTATTCGGTATACCTTTGACGACTCTCAGGATGGATTTGGGGGAACTAATAAGGGTATCCAAACGTCAGAGTATGTCAACGTAATTAAAGGGAATGAGAATGGCACATACCTTACCCTCATTGATAAAAATGGAGTCAAAAAGCAAGTGTATTTTTCTTCTAAATAGGGGTCAAAAGAACCCCTATTATTATGCCAAAAAAACAACAGTAAGCTTTAACATAACCAAAAAAACAAAAAAACCCTTCACCAATAGAAGGGTAAAAAGCTTAACCAGTATCAGGTAACCATAGTAATCCTGAAGACACAGGTATCCACCCCCTAACATTCCCGTAGGTAGTTGCGACTTCGGAATAAGCAGGTCTCCTGGCTCAAGATCTTCGTCAACTCACGTCTTCCCGGATATATCCCAGTGACAACGATATGAGTTAACTCCCTTGTACAGTGGCGGGCACCGCGTCAGCTTCAACTGACTTCCCTTTTCAATTCTTTCCCTCGGAAAAGAATCACTCATCCCTATATTTAATTGTCTTTTACTGTAACATAAAAAATAGCGTCTGTCTATTACCAAAATATATTTCAATATATTTCTGAGAGTTTAACTGGGCTGCCTCAAATTGATTGCAAAATCATTTTTTTTGATAGGGTTATACTCATGATTCATTTATTTTATTAGTAATCCAGTGGTTCAAAGTGGATGTGAACATTCTCCAATCGAGCCACATTGTTTTTCAGTTCGCTTTTAATATTGTTGGATATCGATTCCAGTTTATCCACAGTAAAATCGCCCCGAACTCCACAATGCAAAAACGTTGAAACCTTGTTCCCCTTGCGGTATAGCTTTATGTCATGGCAGTCTACATTGTCCCTTATTTTTAGGACTGCAGTTTTTATGTTATCGACAATATCCTGCTGTGTTTCAGTAATATCCTCAGTTTGTACCGCTTGCTCAGCTCGCTCAAAGTAAAGACTCACATTGTCAACATTGTTTATTGCCTTCTGAACCATGTTGCCAATCCTATGGGATAATTCATGGGAATCCTTTAGCGTTAAGTTTTCTTCCAGTTCTAAGTGTGCAGTAATCTTCTTTTTGCCTTCAAGTTCATAAACATGTATATTATGAACGTTTATACAATTAGGAATTTGGTTTATTAATTCCTCTAAAGTTCGGTTAAGACTTAAGTCAGCAATCCCGGTAGCATCAACAGGAAATGTGCTGACCACAATATCACACCTCGGTATTTTCTCTGAAATCTTCTCCCTGATTTCATGAACTGTAGTATGAACGCTTCTATGGCTTTGGTGTGGGTCAACGCCAACATTTATATCAATATACTGAACTGCTCCAGAAAGTCTGAGCCTGATTTCTGCAACCTGAATAACACTAGTGATTTTGCTGATCTCCTTTTCGATCATTTCTTTTATCCCGTCTGGTGCAGTATCTAACAAAACATCGATGGTCTCCTTTCCAAGCTTGATACTCACCTTAATAACAAGCAGCGCAACCCCCAAAGCCGCTACTGGGTCTGCGTACCTTAAAACAGGTATGTTGAAGTAATCACCTATCCACACACACATCAAGCCCACTATAACTACAGAGGAACTCCATATATCACTGCTAAAATGAAGTGCATCCGCTTCCAATGCCTGACTTCCATGTTCCTTGGCAGCCTTCTTCAACACTCTTACTCTTGAGGCATCAACAATGATTGAAATAATCATTGTTAATACACCCCACTGAATCCCGATCAATTCCACACCTTTGCCAAAAAACAACTTTTCCACTGCTTCATAAATAATCCATACACAGGTTATGAGGAGTAAAACTGTCTCTATAAGTGCTGAAAAGCTTTCTATCTTCCCATGTCCATAGTGATGCTTAGAATCTGCTGGTTTATCGGAAAACTTTACCGCAAAAAAGGTTATAAGCGCAGCACATAAATCCAACGCAGAATGCAATGCCTCGGATAAAATTCCTAAGCTGCCTGTAAAAACACCCACTACAGTTTTCATTAATGTGAGGAAAACTGCTGCAAAAACAGAACTCAAAGCTGCCTTTTGTTTATCTATAACCAAATCAGACCACTCCCATTAACTTATTGAATTAATAAATATCTTGATAAATTCAACTTGTTAATTATACTATCGTAAGTATTCAATTGATTCAACTGTGACAACCAGTATGTCATGTTCCTCCATTTTATATTTACTGATTTTCAGCATAGCACTTTCTATTTAAATGAAGGGAGCAGTATTTCTACCCGAACCCCTCCATCCGTTCTATTCGTAGTGGATATCTTCCCCCCGTGCTGATCAAGGATACTGTGCACAACAGATAACCCCAACCCGGTACCTCTTTCCTTCGTCGTAAAAAACGGATCATAAATATAGGGCATGTCGTCTGGTGAAATACCTGATCCGTCGTCACTGACGGCGAAACCTACAAAGCCAACTTGTCGAACTCCCTCCAGCTTAATCACACCGCCTTCCCCCTGGGCATCGATTGCATTGAGTAAAATATTCAGGATCACTTGCTTAATCTGATCCGGGTCTACTTCAACCACTTGCTCGTCAACCTGGCTTCGCGCTTGTTTTAACTCAATGTGGTGTTGCCCCAGGGCAGGCTGGATCAAGGAAACTCCTTCGTCCAAGAGTTTCCCTAACGCAATCCCCCCACGTACAGGCTCTTTAGGACGGGCAAAGGACAGAAACTCGCTCACCAGGCGATTTAACCGTTCACACTCTTCCAGAAGCACTCTACAGTATTCTGAAACAACTCGATCATCGACTTTTTCCTGGGCAAGTAGTTGGATGCTCACTTTCATGATCCCCAAGGGATTGCGTATTTCATGGGCTAACCCAGCACTCATATGCCCCAGCGCCGTTAAACGTTCCGTTTGCCGGATCTCACCCTCCAATCGTTCACGTTCCTGCCCTTCTTGCTTTAACTTCTCCACTAACTGCGTTTGAACTAGCAAAGCGAGCTGATGTTTGCGTGACGCCTTCCGTTCCTGTTCAGTCAAGAATCCTGTTAACCAGCCGATTACGTTTATCAAGCCTATTTCCACCCACTGTGTATACATTGCGGAGGGTGACATTGCCTGGAAAGACATCATCAACGGCAGGATGAGGATCGTAATAACCAAACCGGATATTATCCCACCAGCAGGGCCAAAACGCATGGCCGCATAAATCACTGGGAGGTAATACGCGAATTGCAATAGAATGTGATAATTCATTTCGTAATGGTAATTAGTGTAGTGAATGACTGTCAAAATCACTACAACAATCCCAATCGCGATAAGATCAAAGAGAGTCCGAGCACGATTTTGTGCAGAGGGTTCATGATTTAGCAAAAGAAGATCTCCTCCCTATCCTTTTATCCTCCCCTAAATACCCCTGTGGGGATCTATTCTTGTATTTTAACATATACAAGAGTAGGACAGGCGCTCATTGTAAGCTGCTTGTCCTACTCTACCCTTTTTTCTTTACAATTCCATGTTACAGTACATATTTAATAATCCTGTTCCTGTATTGATTAAGTTCTCAAGGCTAGCCTTTTTCAAACACCTTGCTTTCGACTAATTCGTTTTCATGACACGCATCGCGTTGATGACAGCAATCACCGTTACCCCAACATCAGCAAACACCGCTTCCCAAATAGTGGCTATACCTCCAGCACCTAAAACAAGTACGACAGCTTTAACGCCTAATGCGAAAAATATATTCTGCCAGACGATGCTTCGTGTCCTTTTGGCAATTTTAATGGCATTCACAAGCTTTGAGGGTTCATCTGTCATGATCACAATGTCCGCCGCCTCTATGGCTGCATCAGAACCTAGTCCCCCCATTGCCACGCCAACATCAGCACGAGCCAGTACCGGGGCATCATTGATACCATCTCCGACAAAGAGCAGCTTCCCTTTGGTCTGCTTTTGTTTTTCTAAGAGCTCCAGCTTCTCAACCTTCTGATCAGGGAGTAATTCAGCAAATACTTCATCAAGGCCCAACTGACGCCCAATCGCTTCTCCCACCAGCTTGCTGTCTCCGGTAAGCATCACTAGTTTCTTTACGCCAATCCCCCGAAGCTCTCTTACCGCTTTTTCAGCATCATCTTTTATCTCATCCGATATTACAATATAGCCTGCATAGTTGCCATCAATGGCTATATGAACCACTGTACCGGTTTCATCAATTACATCATAGGTTATATTTTCTTTCACCATCAGTTTTTTGTTGCCTGCTAGGATACGTTTACCCTTAACACTCACTTTGATTCCATGCCCCGAGATTTCCTCATAGTTCTCTATTTCGCTTTTATTTATTTCTTTACCGTAAGCTTTCAGGATTGAAGTGGCAATGGGATGGCTGGAATAGCTTTCAGCAAAAGCAGCATACTCCAACAGATTCTCCTCTGATTCACGACCAAGCGTGTAAATTTTTGTAACCTTAAACACGCCTTTGGTCAGGGTGCCTGTCTTGTCAAAAACAATAGTGTCTACATTATTTATGGCTTCAAGGAAGTTGCTGCCCTTGACCAGGATGCCACTTTTAGCAGCTCCGCCAATACCACCAAAGAAACCCAAGGGAATCGATATTACTAACGCACAGGGGCAGGACACAACAAGAAAAACCAAAGCCCTATAGATCCAATCTGAGAAGGTCGCACCTGTAACAACCAAAGGGGGAATAACCGCCATTGCTAAGGCAACAAATACCACGACTGGTGTATAGTATCTTGAAAATTTGGTGATGAACTGTTCAGTTGGAGCTTTCTTACTATTGGCATTTTGTACCAAGTCGAGGATTTTGGAGACAGTGGAATCTCCAAACTCTTTCGTTACCTCTACTGATAATAGTCCATTCTTATTGATGGTTCCTGACAGAATATCGTTTCCTGGTTCAACTTCTCTTGGCACTGACTCCCCGGTTATGGCAGACGTGTCAAGCATAGACATACCCTCAATCACCTTGCCGTCAAGGGGGACCTTCTCTCCCGGTTTTATAATGATAATATCTCCAACATTTATTTCCTCAGGAGCTACCCTCTTAATATCCTCGCCAACCTTTAGATTGGCATAGTCGGGACGAATGTCCATCAAAGCACTGATTGACTTCCTCGAACGGTTTACGGCCATAGTTTGGAAGAACTCGCCAACCTGATAGAAAAGCATGACTGCTACTCCTTCAGGAAATTCCTTGATTGCAAAAGCACCAATGGTAGCAACACTCATTAAAAAGTTTTCATCAAATACCTGACCTTTTAAAATATTTCGAACTGCTTTTAAAATAACTTCGCCACCGACTAATACGTAGCTTACTAGGAATATTCCAAACTCAGCCCAAAACGGAAACTTGCCTAAGATGGCGACAAAAAAGAGAGCTGCACCTATACCTAAACGTATAACTTCTGACTTGTTAATCCCTCCATCTTCCTTGCTGTCCTCTTTCTTGTCCTCGTTTTCAACCACTTTGATTCCTGATTCTATCTGCACAGCAATTTTAGATGCTTGCTCGACGACCCTAGGCAAGTCGCGTTTCTGGTCCACTTCAATGGTTAGTTTTCTCGAAACAAAGTCCACAGTGGCGGAACTCACACCATCAAGACTATTAACCTCTTTTTCAATCTTTGTAGCACAATTAGCGCAGTCTAATCCAATTAATAGTAATACCTTTTTTTCCTTTCGTGACAAAGCTTTGTCTTTAATGATAACATCAGGTTCAAGTTTATTAATTATTTGATTAGCTTGAATTAGCACATCCTCTTGATTTCCATTACTGTCCATGTTTATCGTAAGAATCTTGGTTACAAAATTCAAAGAAGCGCCGGAAACACCTTCAACCTTTTTGACTTGCTCCTCAATTTTAGCAGCACAGTTTGCACAATCCAGACCCTCTAAAATAAGCTCTTTCTTTGCCAGTGAACTCACATAATTCCCTTCTTTCTGAATCACTTTTATATTGCATCATCATGACTCAACTATTCATTAATATGGATTAATCCTTGGTCGAATATTTGCTTTATGTGTTCATCTTCCAATGAATAAAATACAATTTTTCCGTCTTTTCGATATTTCACCAGCCTTGCCTGCTTCAAAACTCTTAACTGATGGGATATCGCTGATTGGGTCATATTTAATAAAACAGCAATGTCACAGACACACATTTCAGCTTCGACCAAAGCCCAAAGTATTTTAATTCTTGTCGAATCACCAAAGACTTTAAATAGCTCCGCAAGGTCGTATAAGTTTTCTTCCATGGGCATTTTTGCCTTGACCCTATTTACGATCTCCTCGTGTATAACATTGCAGTTGCACCTATCCACATCATTCCTTTTATCAACCATTTAGATACCTCTTTTCAGTTAATTTCGAACACCTGAATACTTGAATACTTGTTCATACGTTTACTTGTTTAGTATATTTCTCTTTGCTGTATAAGTCAATATTTTTATCAAATAAAATCACCTTATGCTAGTCCAAAAACCACCGAACTCGCTGACAATCCCACGAACTAACAGCTGTGCTCGATCCTCGTTACTCCCGGGAGTTCATACAGTTTCTAAAAAAGTTGAGCATTGGGGTATCACTATTACGCTGGAATATCGACAAATGGACTATCTCTATTGCAATCTGCATGGAACAGCCCATTCTTTTCTAAAGTTTCTTAATGTTTTAGTCCTAACGCAAATAATTCAAAGGATTGGTTGTATCGCCGTTGACTATAACCTCTAAATGAAGGTGCGGCCCGCTAGAACGTCCAGTTGAACCCACCAGTCCTATCGTTTGGCCCTGAGAAACCGTCTGTCCTGCAGCAACAAGAAGCTTCGAGGAATGAGCATAACGTGTCATAATTCCGTTTCCGTGATCAATGAGAATACTATATCCATAATTCCCATTCCACCCTGCACTGATCACTTTACCCTTAGCAGTTGCTACATAAGGGTCACCTAAGGAGCCATTGATATCCAGAGCATTATGGAATCCTCCGTTCCTATATCCATAATAAGAATTAATTCTCCCTCTTAACGGCCAAATCAGACCGGATGAATTCTGTCCACTTCCCCGTGAATACGCAACAACTACCGGTTCACGTTTAGCCCCCTTGGCAACAACTTGGGGAGCTGATTCTTTTATAACCTTCTCGTCCAATATCGTCTTGGTTATTACCTTGTCATTCTTTTGTTCATAGGAATACTTGATTTCTTTTTCTCCGTCACTGCCTTCTTGGATTATTTTTGTTTGGCCGCTGGCAAGGGTTGAGTCGATTTTCGCAACTTCGTCGAATGGAATGATTTCTTTATCTGTCCGGGTCCCTTTACTCACAACAGTTAAGTACGGAGAAACCTTTTCTATGTTAATCGTTTGACCGGGCTTCAACACAGTGTCAACAGTTGCCCCCGGGTTAGCAGCTAAAACTTCACTTGTTTTCAGGTCATTTTTACGAGCAATAAGCCACCACGAGTCATTTGGTTGAATAATATAGTCTTCTTTCTGCACGTTTCCCTGCTTAAGCTTTTCCAGAGCCTGTTCATAGGTAATAACTCTTTCCGGAGAAACTCCTACTGAGTTTGTCCCTACCTCTTCCTGAAAGGATACGGAGGTAACCTGATTCGTCTCATCGGACTTAGCAAAAATCTCTTGATAAGATTTTAATAATTTATTGATCTCCTCCTGACTAGGAAGAAGAAAGATAGGATTATTAGCTACCGTTAGCTCAAATCCTTCAACATATACTGCTAATTTTTCTTTTAAATTCTCTTCAGAAAGTAGTTTATAGTCCCCATTCGATAGTCGTACGGAAGAATACTCAATCCTGTCATTAGTTTTAGCTGTAACACCTAAAGCGGATCCCTTATCAGTCAAGATCTTATCAATATGGTCTTTTGCACTACTAACATTGGAAACAATTCCTACCGTTTCCCCATTAATAATGACATACGCCGCCGAAGTTGTAGTCTGGTAATAATATGTCCCTCCTCCCAACATCAGCAATAATACCAACGAGCTTCCAATCACTTTCGATGATTTCCATGCTATTTTTTGTATCCATTGGGTAATGTGGTGTCCATGCATGTTAACCTTCAACCTTTTCATTATGTCCCTCCACTGTTGTTTTAGACCTGTTAACTGTAAGAATATTTAGATCAGAATTTAATAAATATCACTCGATCTAAAGATGCAAATTCAATAAATCCCTAAGTAACCAAAGACAACTTATCATAAAAATGAAAGATGGATGTGAAAAATCTGTGAACTCTTTGTATTTTTTTTGTACACCCAATACTATTAACCTGACAACTATCTAAATGTAACTTTCTGATAATACTTCACGGCAACTACCGAGAATTCTGGCCAAAAAGAGCCAGAGAAGCAGCAGGATCCATGGCAACATGACGAGAATAATAAGCAAGATGATAGCAAAGATCACTAGCAGGTAATTTATTAATGATTAAAGACGAAAGCGGTTTGAATTCAAATCAAACCGCTCTCTTATTTAGTGCATTATTCCACATTATCCGATACATAACCGATTTGATAGTTAATCTTGATTTATCCGATCTCTTCCATTTTACTTAAATCCCTTTCCATCTTGGTAAAACTTAGACCTTCAGATGGCAAAATTGAATAGATTTTAATATCTAGAGGTACTACAAAATTAGATGTGTAAATAAGATCCCCAGGAAAAGACCCGTAATGACGCTAGGAAAAAGATGAATTCTTCTGGTACGTTTTATTGCCTGGCCCAAGATCTCGTGCCAGGTAACCATGAAAATTGTACCAATTGCAATCCCAAAGAATATGGCTAATAATTTCGGATTAATTATTCCTAAGCTGGAACCTAAAAAGGACCCTAGACCGGCTGGAAGAGCTACAATGCTGGCTGTAAGAGGAATGGAAATACGGCTAAGCCCACTGAGTGCCAAGGGGAGTAAGATCGCAAAGCCCTCCGGGAAATTATGTAATAACATTGCTGTAGCTATATCTAAACCGATCTTGTCATAGTTAACTAAACCGATTCCCATGGCAAACCCAACTGGTAAATTGTGAATAGCTACCCCTATCGCGAGTAGTATTCCGGACCGAATAAACATTGATTTACTCGGGTTGTCAGTAATAATCACGACTTTATGAAAAAAAAGCTCCAAACGGATAATTAGGATAATACCCATGATGATACCTATTCCAGTAGCAATTAAACCACCTGTACTGACGCTTTCAGGCAACAGTTCGAATGTCAGAAGAGAAAATATAACACCCGCTGAACAAGCTAGGATTAGTCCTGATATCCTTTCGAAGTATTTTCCCAATCCGTAAGCCACTATGCCACCTAGGGCAATACCCGAACCACCAACTCCCAATCCCATCAAGGTTGAAAATAACTGACTACTCATCAAAGCATCTCCTCCTATGGTAATTGTTTTACACACTAGCTTTACGCCTTTAGGTGTCGTGGGGTTAGCTAGATCAAATGAATATTTGCTCATATGTTAAGATAACAGTTATCGATTTAAGTAACAAGTAGTTACTTGTCCTTTTTCTAACTTAATTTATTGCTCATTTTATCTAGCGGGCAAATACTTTTATAAGAATATATGTTCATATATTCATAAATTAATTATAACGTCATAATACATTATTGAGGAGGTGAGCTGGAAATGCTTTATACGCATTAACGTTACTCAAAACGAAAAACATCGTATCACCCTTTAGCCCCTCGCTATGTGCGGTGTTTATTAACTTCTCTCATTCTTACGGTCAATACCTTCAATTTTCTCAGCACAGTCAAATCTGTTGAGCTATAACCCTCCGCCTATTAAACTTGAAAGTAATCATCAGTAATTCTACCGTAATAATTGTGTCATCAAGTGGCGGTAGGACCATTATTGATTTTTTATAGATAGCTTGGAACGTTAATCTTTGATAAGAGGTGGAAGTTTATGTCTAATCGGTGGGGACGTCTGACGCACGACTTAATCCGCCAAAATATACTGATCTTTTTTAGTAGAGAGCAAACACGGGAAACCCGCTTAGAGTTCTAAGGAGATGAAGCTTATGAAACCGCTCAATAACCCAAATTTAAACTTTTATCCTTACATTCTAATTCTTGGTTTTGGATTCGTCTTATTAATTTGGCTTTTTAGCACCAATGTTTCAAAGGCTTTTTTTACTATAACACCGATCAAAGGCTGGAATACAATAGATCCTGACGTCACTACAAATGGCAACACCTTACGCGCCTTAACTTTACTTCAAACGAAAAAAGGCTATTTAACTCCCACTACCCCCTTACCCAGTTTGGTATTTAATAAACCCTCTAACTATTACGGTAAATACCTTCAGTTTTCCGGCAATGTTAAATCGGTTCAGCCATTTTCTCCAACAAGCAAGCTTGAAAGTATAACCATTGGGAGTTCATCTGAAATAATTGTTTTGGCAAATGACGGAAGAACTATAATCGATTTTTTTCTGATCGGTCGCAATCAGAATTTCTCTCTAGGAGCCCCCATAACGTTTTATGGTTATTCCTCAGGAATTCGATATGTACAGGATGCCCAAGGCTTTGTTACTCCAGGGCTTGTTCTCATAGGTAGCTTGCAACGCTAAATTTATGATGGAAGGTGAAGATAATGTCAAATCAATGGGGCAGTATACCGAGAGTCAGGAAGCGCCAATCGATAGGAAAATTGGTTTCAGTTATTGTACTTTTTGGCATCATAACGTATTTATTCTTCCCTAAATTTATTAATAAGATGTATTCTTTAATCAACCCAACCTATGAAGCAACGAATTCTAGTGACTATAGCCTTCCTAAAACAAATAATTCTTCAGCTCTGCAATCACCCACATATTCCATGCAAAATTCCCCCAGCACCTACAACGTATCTAGTGACAAGAAAAGTGAAGTAACAACTGGATATTGGCTGCTCTTTGTAGTAAATGGTCAGATGAGTCAACTTTCAGCTGACGTTGAAACAACTACTTTTATCCGACAGTTGATCGAAAACGATCGTAAAAGTACAGGTAATAATACACTCTTTCTGGTCGAGAATGGCCGCTTCCGTCAATACATGGTCAGTAATGAAGTCTATTCGGTTGTATCTAATCTATCGATCATAGATACCAGAGTGTCTAAGGGTTCGACAAATTCGAATCTAAATAGTTCCTTGAATTCAAGTCTCAATGCTTCTGGAAATCTCAATGTTCCTAATAGTTTAAGCCCGAACAATTCTGTGAATTCGAGTTCTTCTGCTCCGCCATCGGCCAATCAACCACCCTATAATTCGTCTACCAATACAAGCCCAAATAGTTCGATCAATTCGAGCTCCAATATTCCCAATAATTCAGGCTTAAGTGTTTCTCCAGATTCCACACCTAATCCCTATCAAAATTAAAGGAGGAGGTTTATGCAAAACCAGAGAGGGCGTATACCCTATGGGATTAAACAACAAGAGATAGGTACTTTAGTTTTTGTCATAGCGATTATAATAATATTCTACCTTGTTTATCAATTTTTTTTCAAAGGGGGTTCTTACGCTCTGCGCTCCTCCCTTGCTGCAACAAGTCAGATATACCAACCTAGCACTTATCCAACTAATAATTTGAATGCATATAGCTATCCAAGCCCAAGCTCCTCTAACATATATGATTCTTCAACATTTAGTTCATTTGATTATTCTAACCAAAATTCTCTCACGACTTCCGAAAAAAGTGATATCCTGACAGGCTATTGGATATTATTTGATAATAACGGAGTAATTTCTCAATTTAACTTAAATGCAAATGATTATGCCTTTATACAACGGTTAATTCAAAATGACAACAAGGGGATTCCGAAAATTAAAATTTTCTTAGTTGAAAATGGACGAACGCGTAAATATATAGTCAGTAACGAACTATATTCAATTATTACAAATATGAATTATATTCTTGACTCAAGGATTGTCAATAATTCGGTAAATTCATCAACCAATGGTTCTCCAAATACCCCCCAAAATTCTTATCCCAATTCATCGGTTCCTAATACCTATCCTAATTCATCAATTCCTAATTCCTATCCTAATTCATCTAATTCAAATTCCACTAACAACCAGGGTATTAAACCCTAGTTATTTTGTAGACATTAGCCCCAGGAACAAGGAAGCTTTTGTACCAGACCCCCCAGCCGGACTGACCCATATTCCAATCATTATTATTGCTCCGGCGGGCATTTCCGGAGTATTAGGTTTTAAGGGAAAATGTGTTACCAACTGATCCTTAAAAGGATTTCCGATAACCACTCTAAATACTGGGATCATAAATTGGGGATTTTTACGGTTATGACGATTTAAACACTTAACATAAAACACGGGAAACCCTTAACGGGTCCCCCGTGTCCACTCTACATATGGCTCAATTTAAAGCGAAGTCTTACCACATTCCTCCATAGTAACCGCCTCCGCCTCCGCCTCCGCCTCCGCCCCAACCACATCCATAACCGTAACCGTTGCCATAACCTGGAGCATACCCAGGAGTTGGTGAAATCTGACCCTGTTGTTGGCTAAACTGTTGACGATATTGTGCAGTGGCGTCGATGTTGGCTTTAGTGGCATCTGCTTGAGCCTTGGATATCTCTCCTGCCTCAGCATATTTGTCCACGATCTGCTTTTGAATCTCTGTTATTTGTTTGTTGAGTGCTTCGAGTTCAACTTTTTGTTGATCCGAAATAGCAGCATATGCAGGAACAGCAACTAAAGCGAGGATAAATACTAAAGAAAGAATAACCAATAACCTTCTTTTCATTTCTTTCACCCCCTTACCAAGAATAACTTAAACACAGTATAACCAAGTTATTTTACAGAAAAATCACAACAGATTAACATTTTTGTAACATTTCGGTCTCTCAAGAAATTCTGTCCCCTTCAATATTTATACAGCTGCTTTTCTTCCTTTCTGATTTTTTATATAAGAAATAAACATTGGTGTAAACAAAATTACAATCAGCCAATTAACAATAGAAAAGTATACATTGTAATAACCGTTCTTACTTCCTACTATTAATCCTATAATTACATTTAATATAGCAAATATAAGATTGAGGAAGCCAAGAATTCCAACCAAGCTTGCTCCCTTTTTAGGATGCTTAATACACGAGTTATAATCAGAATTCAAATCAAAGGGCCCATCTTTTGATTTCTTCCTGAAATAAAACCATCTCGAATACGTACCGACGCATTCAACGCCTGTTTCCTCCATTAATTTAATATATGCTTTACTTTCGGGATGTGAGGGTAATTGATCGAGAAGTTCAAGCTTGTAGATATATTCTCCAGGCGTCCCTTCTTCAAATAAATATCTTGCAAAAGAGTAATCAACAAAATTTAACCCCTTTGCAGTCATATCATTTAGCCATTTTTCTTCTTTTTCAAAGTTGATAAACAGTTTTCTTACTACAGATTTCACAGCACATCCCCCTTTGCTAGGATAGTTCGTGGAGGTGGCAGCACCGGCCACACCTACTGCACCAATACATAGGAATATAAACCTTTAAGAATGCCAGCGGCGACATTGCTTCTAAATATTTGATCTTGTAGACGTTTTTCCTCAGTAGGGTTTGAAATGAACGCAACTTCGATCAAAACGGCAGGCATATGAGTTTTTTTAATTGTATTGTAGTCAGCCTCTTGGACACCTCTGTTATTTGTGTTTAATACAGGAGCGAGAGCAGCTTGAATAGCATTGGCTAATTGTAAGCTTTCGTTACTTTTTGGGTTATCAGAATTAAAAAAGTCATGGTGCCTGATTCATCAGGTGAAGAATAAGAGTTACAATGAAGACTAATTAAAAGGTCCGCATTTTGACTATTAGCAAGGTCAACTCTGCTACCTAAATCACTTTTTACTGTAAATGGCGAAACAGGAGAGTTGTCACCGGATCTCGTTAAAATAACTTTAGCACCAGCTTGTTTTAGGGTACTAGATACAACAAGTGCTATTGCCAAAACATCATCTTTTTCATATGAACCACTTGGCCCGATAGCTCCGGCATCCGGCGTTCCATGTCCTGGATCAATAACAATAGTTTTATTCGCTAGAAAATTTTGAGGATCTGAAGACGGATTTGTTGATCGACTAGGTTGAGAAGGCAATGAAGGAAAGCTTTTGTGATTTTGTGGATAAGCAGATGACTGGTTACCGTTAAGGATTCCTTGAGCATTTGAACTTATCGCTCGATTATAGACCAGGGATCTGATCTGCTGAGCTTGTATCACTACTGAAAACAAAAAGACCCCTAGTACAATAAATACAATTGCCAACCAAAGTTTACTCACTAAGCTATTTTTTAATGACCACTTAATTCGAATTTGTAACCCACCCCTCTAACGGTCTGAATAAAGTCACTGTGACCCACCTGGCTTTCGAGTTTAGACCTTAAACGATTGACGTGTGTATCAACAGTACGGGAATCTCCGCAGTAATCGTTTTCCCAGACCATGTTGAGAACCTTATTGTTCAAAGCACCTTCCCCCATCATCCTTTGCTTGATTGGAAAAATGTATTTTATAACTCCATTTTATTATGCCGATTTACCAGCACCACCAATCCTTATAACCATTATTCCAGCCATTATTACGAGGACTATTATACCAATAATATTTAGGCTGATTCTTAGGATTCGTCGGACTGTACCATGATCCACTCGCATCAAGGTTAGTCGGTTGCCTAATATCCGGATTAGGTTGGGCTTGGTAGGGGCTAGCAGTAGGGGCTAGCTGCCGAGGACGGGGTGTCGCAAATGCTCTTGATAGAAAAAAACCTGTAACCAATAGAGCAATAACAATAAATATCAATAATGCCTTCTTCTTCATTGTAGTCCCTCCATTTTCGATTCATAAATAGATTCTACCTTAAGAGAATTACATGAAGTTAACAGATTTTTAACATTTTTGTTAAAATACCCTGTCCTAGTAGAAAACATATTATAAGCTAAGAATATTTAATTATTTACTTGAGTATTAAGTAAAAGTATAAAAACATTCAGATTAACAAACGAAGGAGGAAAGTATGGTAATCAACGCAACTCTGTGGGCCGTCTTTTTAGCTGGTATGCTCTCTTTTTTTTCACCGTGTATGATACCCCTGCTGCCCGTCTATACTTCACAGATATCTACTGCTATTTTGGAAAACAAGGGGCATTACCGTTCTGGTTTTGGTATTTCACTGCAGGTTTTCATCTTTATCATCGGATTTATACTGGTATTTGTAGGCCTTGGTACAGCATCCGGCTACCTTGGTAAAGTTCTAAATATCAATCAAACTATGTTATTAAAGGCTGGCGGCATCTTTGTGACACTCATGGGGTTAAACCTCCTTGGTTTGCTTACAATAAATTTGCCGACCAGGCAAAAGATTACCCGTCGAGATGTGCGCAAAAATAATTACATAACATCTTTTTTCCTGGGCATATCTCTGGCCGTGGTGTGGACCCCCTGTGTGGGTCCGATATTGGTCTCTGTTCTGACTATGGCAGCTACCACCAATTCTTCCATAGCGGGAAGCGTATTATTAACAAGTTATTCACTGGGAATGGTCATACCCCTGCTGGCTCTGTGTCTGATGTTTGACAGATTTCCCAGATTACAAAGGATTTTAAAGAAATATTCCGGCATTAGCCTTAAAGTAAGCGGGCTGTTCCTAATTTTGCTGGGGTTGTTAATGTATTTCGACAGGCTGCAAATATTAACGAATGTTTTCTAAGTAGAATTACTTGTAAGTACTAGGACTATTCTATGCAACTTCATTCTGCTCTCTCTTTTCAACGTTGTTTACATAGTATAAAGTTATCATTTTATCCCACGTCACAGATTCTTAAGGGTAAAAGAATAAACTGAGCAATATTAGTTACCTATTCCTGAGCTTTTTTCAAGGAAAAAAGAGCCTTTCACACTTAAAGGCGAAGTGTGAAAGGCTCTTAAAACTAATAATATTAACCTTCATCCCAGCAAGAGTTAGGCTAGAATTTAAGGAAGGTAAAATACGCAAGGACAATAATTCCAAGCACAATTCTGTAATAACCAAACGGTTTGAAATCCCTTTTGCTTACGTAATTCATGAACCCAGCAATGACTAGCCAGGCCACAACAAATGAAACAATCAACCCAACAGCTACAACTAGGAACTCGTGTGGCGTCAATATAGAACCGCTCTTGAATAAAGTGTAACCAGAAGCGGCTACCATAGTAGGAATTGCCAAAAAGAAAGAAAATTCTGCGGCAACAACTCTAGAAGCGCCTAAAAGCATTGCTCCGATAACGGTTGCTGCTGAGCGTGACGTACCAGGAATCATTGCCAAACACTGAATGAGACCGATTAATAAAGCCGTTTTATAAGTCAGTTGTTCAACTGAGGAGATTCGATTCAGAGGTTTCCTCTTTTCAATGTACACAAGAATTATCCCACCGACTATGAGGGCAAGTCCTACAACGGTCGAATTAAACAAACGTTCTTGTATGTATTTTCCTGCTACGAATCCTATACCAAGTGCAGGAATCACGCCAACAATTGTCTTTTTCCATAGGTCAAAAATTCTATGATTTTCCGATAGATAGTTACGACCCGATGGAATAAGTCGTTTCCGAAAGTAAACGACCACCGAGAGAATAGCCCCTAGTTGTATAACCACATCAAACATTTTCGCGAATTGTTCAGTGAACCCAACAAACTGGCTAACAATTATCAGGTGTCCCGTAGAGGAAATGGGGAGAAATTCGGTAATCCCTTCTACAATTCCTAAAATCAAGGCACTTAAAAGATCGTGCAAAGTATCATCTCGTTTCTTAAAATAGTCTGCTATGTTGATAAAAGCGGTCGGTTTATACCGACCGCTTTTACTTGCTTTATACTTATTAATATTTTGTCTAAAACAGAATCACCAGCAGCCGTAATATCCTCCATTTGTTCCCCACCCGTAACTCTGCCCAGGGCCATATCCTCCGGGGCCAAACCCTGAACCGTATCCAGGAATGGGTGTCGAAGCACTGTTTTGCTGGCTATATTGCTGCCTGTACTTTTCTACTGCATCGATATTGGCTTTGGCTACGTCCGCTTGAGCCTTGGTCATATTGCCCGCATCGACATATTTATCCACGATTTGTTTTTGCAATTCGGAAATTTGCTTATTTAGAGCATCAATCTCCGTTTTTTGTTGGTCATTCATTGCTGCAAAGGCTGGAACTGCCATCAATGCTAGGACAAAGACTACCATTAAAACTAAAAGAATCTTTTTCTTCACTGAATTTCCTCCTTCTAATTTCTTGAATTCAGTTTACCCTACGTTCATCTCAACAAGGTTACAGATTCTTAACATTTTTGTTAAAATTAAATTATTTATTTTTATTTCCTCTCTTTTTAAAAACTTATTGTAATGATTCAAATCATTACCTAGAACCAGCGTAACTTCTGTTAGCTGTTCTTATGTAACGCAAAAATAACAAAACTGTGACAATCCTGTAACATTCTACACCCATAATGGGAATAGAATGTTTTTTTCTACCCCTCGAAACTGTTTTAGTTTTACGAACTACTAGTAAGTGGAGTGATTAAGGTGCAAGAACAAGTTTTGAGAGATACCTTAATATCAGCCAAGAGCGGTGATCCTCTCGTACGAGAAGAACTTATAAGATCTCATAAAGCATTTATAGCTAGGGTAAGTTCCAAAATCTGCAGTAGGTATTTAACCTGGGATAATGACGATGAGCTCAGCATTGCTCTTTTAGCTTTTAATGAAGCGATTGACAGCTTCGACCCTCATGGAGGCACTTCTTTTCACAGTTTTGTTCAAATGGTGATCCGCCGAAGATTAGTGGACTATTTTCGCAAAGAAGGCAAGCATCAACATCTTTCCCTCTCGCCGATGAACCTAGAAGATGAAGAGCTGAGCCGCTACGATCTTGATACTTCCCTAGAACATTATCAAGAAAACGAGAACCAAGAGGTCTTTGCGCAAGTCGTTGAAAACTACGTTCGTGTGCTCTGTGACTATAACGTGACCTTAGATGATTTAGTAAAAGTCTCCCCGAAACACAGTGATAGCAAGCAAACTCTCACAAGGGTGGCCTTGGTTTTAAGCAATAACCCTGGTCTTATGGCGCTTCTCAAAACACATAGACTTTTACCCATCAAAGAACTTGAGGTATTAACCGGCGTAAAACGCAAAGTCCTGGAAAAAGGGCGAAAATATCTTATCGCCTTAGCCCTCATCCTATCCGAACCAGATTTTTATCCGCTAAAAATATTCATGCAGCTTCCAGAAGAACCGGGAGAGAAGGTGTAGCAAAAATGAAGAAAACCAAAGGCATTGTGATGCGGACTTCGCCAAAGGTTACTGTCATCTTCACGGTAAAAGGCGACTTTTTAGAAATTCCTACTCCTCAAGAGCCACCTGTAGTAGGTCAAACAATTGAAGTCAATTTAAACCCAAAGCGTTTATTTGTGTTTCATAATTCCGCTTTGAAGTATGTAGCCACAGCAGCCGTTTTATTACTTGTTCTGAGCATCAGTGTTTTTTCCCTCTTATTCATTCCGAATATGGCAGTAGCGTCGGTCGCTCTAGATATTAATAAAGGCATGGAGTTATTGATCAACAAAGAGGGCAAAGTTATTAAGGTGCAAGATGTCAATGGTGGTTCAAGTATATTGGAAGGAATATCCATCAAAGGGCTGGACGTGTATCAAGCCGTTGATTTAATCGTGAAAAACGCCAACAACCAAGGAACGCTAAACGAAACTCAAAACCTGGTCTTAGCCAGCGTGGTACCGATAAATAAGTGGGGAAACCAAATTATTGATACCGAAAAACTTCGAAACTCCATCCGTGATGAAATGACTCGCAGCAACCTGTCCGGAAGTGTGGTTGTCGGTCAAACGAACCAGAAAATCCAACAGGAAGCCAAGCAACAGGGCATGACGGTTAACAGTTATTTAATATATGATCGATGTGAAGAGAAAGGTATAGCTGTTCAACCTGATACCCTCCGTAATAATGCCCAAAAAGCTCTGGTAGATGCGAATGTTAGTGTAGCCACCCTTTTCCCTGAAGAAAGTTACGAGGTAAAAGCACAAAACTGGAAAGGTAACTCCAATGATACCAAGAAGGAGCCAACTGTTCAAAATGGCCCAGAATACAAACAACCTTCAACTATGAAATCAAACCCTACAGAGAACCATAGTTATACGGACCGTTCCGAGAACCAAAACTGGTCATCTGGCAACAACTCCAGCAACTGGAGTGCACCTAAAGCTTCCAGCAGTCCTCCTGTAAATCAACCTCCGCAAGGAACATCCCCTGATTGGAGCAAACCGAGTTCCAGCCAAGTCTCCCCTAGCAACAAGATGCCGGAAAGTTCCACACCGCAACAACCTACGAACCCTTCCTATAACGGAGATCGGGATTATAAAAATCCAGATACGGAAAAGCACGACTATTATAATAATCAACCCCAGTCCAATTGGCGCCAGAATTCGGGTGAGCAGTCAACGTGGGATAGAAATGGTTCATGGTAACTTAAACTATGCGAAAAACCCTTTTTATACATTTTCTTTCTTGACGCTTGCCTCAACTTAACGGGATAATCTTGCGGAACTTTCCACCTGGGGACTGTTCAGGCGGTTCCTCGGCACGCTCAACTGTAACATGGCCTAGCTTGTGCTCACAATAACGTCGTGAATATAACGCCCATCGTCTGGATAGCTCGAAACACCTAAGGAAACATTAATATGTCAATTGATTTTTAACACGATCAAAAATATAAGTGGAAGTCGGATTCCTGTATGTCAGGGTAATCCATCTTCCACTTCTTGATGTAAAATATTTCTAACGAGTCAAGGAATGCCCGTGAATAAAATAACAGTATCCGCCGAACTCCATCCTTTATTTGATGTCGAAATTGATGTATCTATTCTATCGTTTCCAGCTAGTCGTTGAACCGAGTAGGCATGGGTATCTGCGTATGAAATTTGTGGATTTGACAATATTGCTACTGCTAAAGCTAATAGTATTAGTACTTTCTTCAACTGTTTCACCTACCCTTATACTTCTAACCCACGATATGAATACATTAAAATAGAGGCTAACTGTTACGCAACACGATAGCCTCTATTGTATCAATTACCTTTAAACACCGACTGTACCACTTCTTCTTTATTCAACTTACCAGCCCCAGTTTCCGTTATAACCGTTTCTGTTATAACCGTTTCCATAATAACCGCATCCACAGCCGTAACCGTAGCCGTAACCATTGCCATAACCATAAGCAGGAGCCTGCTGTCCAGGTTGACTTGGGTCTGCTGGTTGTGCCGTCCAGTACGCTTGCGGCGCTGCGGAGGCAATAGGTGCCCCTACCGTGAGTAAAGCAACACTTACAAAAAGTACTTTGGCTAGTTTAGATAATTTCATTCTGTTCCCTCCTTTCTACGTTGTTAAACAAAGTATAGAGTTGTTATTTTACGCCCATGTCACAGATTCTTAACATTTTTGTTAAATAGTCTGGTATGTCTATCATTAAGCTTGTTCAGATGATGGCAAGTAAAGAGTGAAAACGGCTCCCGGCCTGGTCACTTTATTAATGTTGATGTTGCGTGATGCCTTCCGTTCCTGTTCAATCAAGAATCCTGTTAACCAGCCGATTCCGTTAATCAAGCCAGTTTCACCCATTTTAAATTCTTTTAAGCTATTTCCTGTCCGGTTTAATTCCTACAAGTCGAATGCCATTTAGGGTCACCAGTATGGACGCACCCATGTCTGCCAAAATGGCAAGCCAAAGAGTTAACCACCCTGGGAACACCGCAATGATGGCCACGAGTTTAATGAATAGAGAAAATCCAATATTTTGTTTAATTATTTTAAGAGCCGCTTGGCTTAAGGCAATTGTAAAGGGCAGTTTGGTTAGATCATCTGCCATTAATGCTATGTCAGCTGTCTCAAGGGCCGTATCGGTTCCTGCTCCTCCCATGGCTATCCCAACAGTAGCAGTCGCCAATGCCGGGGCATCGTTAATTCCATCGCCGACCATCGCAACGGCTCCATATTTGTTTAGAAGATTTTGTACTGCACTAACTTTGTCTTGGGGGAGCAACTCTGCCTTGAATTCCTCTATACCCACTTCTTTAGCGATAGCCTGAGCTGTAGCATCGAACATTACCGATATAAACCGGTTTACCTTGACTGATTCCTTGAGCCCCATGTCCGGTTATTGAACTAAAGCCTTCAATCGGTTCAGGTACTATCCCCTTTGATTTGGCTTCGTTCACAATGGCCACCGCTAAGGGATGTTCCGAACGTATTTCTAGATTTGTAGCCATTTGGAGAACTTCTTCATTAGAATATTCGTACAAGGCAATTATGTCTGTTACAGCGGGTTCTCCCTTAGTCAAAGTACCAGTCTTGTCGAATGCTATGGCCTTAAGCGATCCAGCTTGTTCCAGGTAGGTGCCGCCTTTAATGAGAACACCGTTGCGTGCCGCGTTTGCTAATAGCACTGACAATTGCTACCGGCGTTGATACTACAAGGGCACAAGGACATGAAACCACCAACAATGCTAGACCACGATAAATCCATGGCTGCCAAGCATAACCCAAGAACAAAGGAGGGAACAGTACAATAGCCACAGCTAACGCCAGCACGATAGGTGTATAAATCGCCGCAAAACGCTCCACAAAGGCTTGAGCCGGTGCTCGCTTAGTTTGTGCTTCTTCAACCAAGTGAATAATCTTAGCGATTGTAGTGTCCTTGACGAGTTTAGTAACTCTTATCTCCAACGCTCCGTGCGTATTTAAGGTTCCAGCATACACATCGTCTCTTGGACCCTTTTCCACCGGAACAGATTCCCCAGTAATCGAGGACTGATTGATCGCCGTCTCACCCCAGATCCGCAGTTCCTTCAACCGTTAATTTGCCGGTAACAGTGTTTAATCTAGCCCCGGACACGCCGGGGAGAGCCGCCACATTTTTTTCAAATTTAGCGGCACAGTCCATTCAGTAATTCCTTCGACGCGAAAACCGAAAGTGTCAGTCATTTTCTTTTACACTCCTTACCTTGATCATTTCACTTACTAGGTTCCCAATATGTTGATCAGCTAGTCTATAGTAAACGAGTTTGCCATCCTTTCTGTATTTGGCTAGGCCCATGTGGTTGAGCAACCGAAGATGATATGATGCAGCCGCTTTAGTACTGTTGATCAAAGCAGCAACGTCACATACGCAAAGTTCAGCCTGGCTGAGTGCATAGATAATTTTTACACGGGTATCATCTGCTAGGGCCTTAAAAATATAGGCAATACCTTCGATCCGGTTTATGTCGGGCTTGAGACGATTTACCACATCTTCATGGATACAATTGACTTGGCAAACAGGTGTATCCGACATTTTTATACCCTGTGACTTAACCATTTATTGACCTCCCTTTTACAATCAAATAATCCCTTGACTATTATACTATATGTTTACAAAAATGTTAATTTCCTTATAACCTATCGAAACATATTTCTTTCATATTCCCAAAGCGATGGATATAAAAAAGCTAGAGCGTTGTAGATATAGTGGTTATTATTTTACCATTGGATTATATTGTCAGACAAAGGTTAGTAGCACTTTCTATTTTCTTACATAGTCTATTTCAGAATCACCCCTTCAAGTTAGCTACGGCTAACCCATACTTCAATTCACTGACAATTCTTCTTAGTCTTTCAAATCCATGAAATCTTTAAAGGCTTGTTGCCATGACGGATTCCCTTTCATAAACTCCACCAGAGTTTCGATGGCATTGATCGTTGCCGTTGAAAGGTAGTGTTCCATAGCTTCAGCCTCAGCAGCAAAGTTACATTTGCTACATATTAGGGCAAGAAACTCCTGTAGCAATTGGTTTCTCGTTACTAAGTAGTACCCAAATTCTTTTCCTTGATCGGTAAGCTTGATCTCTCCATATCGTTCGTACTTTATGTAACTCTCATCTCTCAATTTATAGAGGGCTTTGGTTACTGATGGCAAAGCAACGTTAAGCTTTTTACTGATGTCTGTAACCCGAACCGTATCAAGCGATAAAGAAAACCGATATATCTCCTCTAAATAGTCCTCCAGGCTAGGTGTTAGCATGTCCGACACTTCCTTTGCTTCACCTTAGTTCCCTATGTCCATTTTGAGTTTAGAACTCCTTAGCTGGAAACATTAAGAGCTAAAATCGTTCTCACCCTATAAGTATGCTGTTTTAGTTATATCAGTATATTCTTTCAACATGCTCTATGACTCTAATTTAATGAAAGTAAAACTGGAGGTATAAACATGAGTGAAGGTTTAAACGTATCTCAAACATCACTAACTTTGCCATTACTTAAAGATACATGGCAGGTAAAAACAAAAAGCTTGTTCAGATTTTTAGGTCCTGCGTTTATAGTAAGCGTTGCCTACGTCGATCCAGGGAACTTTGCCACAAATATTAGTGGAGGTTCAGTATTTGGTTATAGTCTAATTTGGGTAATTCTTTGGAGTAACCTAATGGGGATTTTTTTACAAAGTATGTCTGCAAAATTAGGGATCGCTACGGGTCACAATTTACCGGAAATGAGTTCAAAAGTATTCTCCCGTAAAACTAATTGGTTCTTTTGGATTGAGGCTGAATTCGCTGCCATGGCTACTGATTTAGCTGAGTTTCTTGGTGGAACATTGGGATTGTATTTGTTATTTGGAATCCCTATGATTTATGCTGGTCTCATCATAGGCGCACTAACTTTCTTAATAGTGTACATGGAGAAATATGGGCAAAGGGTAGTCGAGTGGATTATTGGTACATTAGTGGCGGTCATAACTATTGCTTACACTATTGAAGTATTTTTGGCTAAACCAGATTGGGCACAAGTAGGTATCCACACGCTAATTCCGTCCCTTCCCAATGGCGAAGCAGTTTTAATAGCGGTTGGAATGCTCGGGGCAACGGTAATGCCTCACGTAATCTATCTTCACTCTCAACTGGTTCAAGCTAGAAATAAAAAGGATGATACTGAAGAACAAAAACGCAAGCATTTACGTATGGAACGAATCGATATTACCATCGCCATGAATATAGCGTTTCTAGTCAATGCCGCTATGGTTATTGTAGCCGCAGCAGTATTTTTCAGAAACGGCATAGCTGTGGATACGATTGAACAAGCGCACAAATCATTAGAACCTCTTCTTGGAACACTGTCCAGCGGAGCTTTTGGGATTGCTTTGTTGGCATCGGGTTTGTCGTCCTCAGCAGTGGGTACTATGGCTGGGCAAACCATTATGAAAGGCTTTGTTGGCTTGAGTATCCCCATCAATATCCGAAGATTAATTACTATGACCCCGGCTTTGATTATCATAGCTTTAGGTGTTAACCCCATGTATGCTCTAATAATGAGCCAAGTTGCTTTGAGTTTCGCCCTTCCATTTGCCATTGTGCCGATGCTGCTGATCACTAGTCGTAAAGATTTAATGGGTAGCTTAGTCAACAAACCTCTGACCAAAATAGCAGGTTGGATTATTACAAGTCTTATTGTTGGTTTAAATGCAGTTCTGCTTTACCTGACTTTTACCGGTAACTCCTAAGTGGCTCTCCTAGGTTTAAGTAGCAGGAAAAAGCATAAGCAAAAGGGCTGGGGGCATACCCCGGCCCTTTTGAAAAATAGATAGGTGAAACTGGGCAGCCTCAAATTGTTTCAGCCCAGTTAACGTATTCGGTAGATTTTACCAATCATAGCCAGATTGGTTCCTGACCTATGATTCCCACCCATATTAGTATTATGGTTATCGTTGGATTAGTGTAATAACCATTTCCGTTCATACTATTTGTGCTTTTAGTCGTACTGGCAAATAGATCCACCAGAGCTCATATTTGAT
>NZ_JYNH01000063.1 GCF_000960765.1 Desulfosporosinus sp. I2
TGCGTATAAGTACCTCGAACGTAATAATACGTTCCTAATGCATAGGGAGAACTATCTGGCCGTTTGGTTACAAACTGTTTAATGCGTTGAGTAACCTTCGAGTAACTCGCTTGACCACCGGCGAAGGGCCTCATCCGATCATGTACCTCAGGGCGGCCATCAAGACTCAAGACCACACTGATCTCCTCTTGTTCGAGAAAACTTTGAACTTTCTCATCCAATAATACACCGTTCGTGGTCAAGGTAAATTTAATGGTTTTATTGAGAGCTGCTGCAGCTTTTCTGCCATATTCGACCAAGTCCTTGACAACCTCAAAATTGAGTAACGGTTCTCCTCCAAAGAAATCAACTTCACAATGGTCTCTATGTCCAGATAACTCCAAAACAAAATCAATGCCCTTTTTACCCGTTTCAAAATTCATCAAGGTTCTACTACCACCAAAGGCCCCTGTTCCCGCAAAACAATACTTACAGCGCAAATTGCAATCATGGGCTACATGAAGACAAATCGCTTTAACGACTGGCTTTTCAGGATAGTTTGGGGTGATCCCCTCTAATTCTTTGGAAAAGAGCGTCCCCTCTTTATATAGATCTTCCAACTCATCAAAAATCTCAGCAAGTTCTTCGTTCAAAAAAGGCGATGTTTCTGATTGACCAAGAACCCGGTAAATCTCCTCAGGGGTAACAAATCCTCCCCTCTCTTGTAAGCCCTCAATTACTTTTAGAACTCTATATGTCCCCTCATCCAACAGATGTAACGAACCTGAATTGACGTCATGAGCTATATAAATATCCCCTTGATGATAACTATGAACATTTTTCTTAAGTGAATATCCCTTAAGATTTAATAAATTAAACATCTAGCTATAGATCCTCTCTTTCTTTCCCTACCAACCAAATAGAAACAGAACCCAACCCCAGAGACGGGGTGGGTTCTGAGATCCTATGTTTAACAATAAATTGACCTTATTTAACACACACTTGGTTACCAACCGTGCACGAAGTCTTGCAAGCAGATTGGCAAGAGGTTTGGCACTTGCCACACCCTCCAGTTTTTACAGTAGAACTTAGGTTCGCTTTCACAATAGTCTGAATGTGTTTTGCCATTCAAACACCCTCCTCTCGATACTCAGGTCATTTTAATACATTTTAGATTATAACACAGGGACAAGGAAAAAGGCAAAACCTAAAATGGTCTCGTTTATAACGATGTGCTAATTCTAATCTCTGTTAGGTGAGGCTCCTGCTTGAACACTCCCCCACATACGCCAAGTGCTAAAAGGAGGGGGATTCTAAACCTTCATTGAGAACCGCCCTTCAGCCGGAGCCTCTAGGTCTTAAGTTCACTCCAGTTCATCACGTGATTGGTTTTAACGTCATCACGCGGCCCAGTCAAGGGCGCTACGCCACTGTCGAAGATGCGGACACACCTCGACTCGACGATACTTTGTTTCTTGATACTTAGGCATTTCTCGGCCTGCGGTGATCTCTCCATTCATGCCTTTATCTCGAATATTGGATGATCCGACAACATCTCGATGACCTATTGATTTGCACGATGGGCAAACATAGTTCCTTGAATGTTGTTTCGTAAAGGTCCCACAGACAGGGCAGGTTCCCGAGGTATAGGCCTCATTGATTCTCTCCAGGATAATCCCATGACGTTTGGCTTTATAATCGAGCATTTTTCGGAGTTCACCGAACGGCCAATTTGAAAGTTTTTGATTCACCTTACGTGAACGCTTGTTATGTGAGCTTTTTTGAACCCCGGCAGGGTTCCCTAAGTATAGTTTCTTAATTCCACGTTCGACACACCAATCAATGGTCATTTTGGAGAGACAATGCATGACATATTCAATCTTCTTGGAAATCTGAGCTAAGAAATTTTGTTTCCTACGAACCAATTTCCAGTAGGCCTTAGACCCTTTAAGCTTTTTAGATATTTTTTTAGAAAGCTGTGCTAAGACTTTATTTCTCGTTCGATACAATGACCGAAGTTCTCTCGCTGTGAGGATAAGATGTACTTTTCCGTCCGTTAAGGTCAACGCATGAATTTCCCCTGGATCGGCCCCAGCGCAGCCTGAATTTTTAATTTTGATCGGCTTTGGTTTCTCGATGGCTAGATGTAGCCAATATTGATTGTAAGTCCAAACGATTTCGGCTGAATGGATGGATTTAAAGGAAATATGTTTAGGTCGTTTAATAACCAAAGGCTCTTCATTTCGACCATTCGAAAAGACAATGGAATCGGTTTTTTCTAGATGACGGAAAGCGATCTTCTTATATTTTACCGAGAAAAATTGTTTATATCGCCAAGGGTATTTCCAATTAAGTTTTCCCTGTGCTCGTTGCTTCCGAGTCCGATCGCACGTTTCTTGATGGAGTTCAATCGTAGCTTGGATCGTCTGAGCATGAAGTTTATGAGTTTTTCCATTAAAGAGCTTCTTCATTTGGCTCTCGGAACTCCATACTCGATACGAACTCCAAAGCCACCAATGAATATCCAAGACATCATTCCAGAGACGAGCTGATTCCTTCCGTAGGCGATCCACGAGAACACGCTGGCTCGGATTAAGTCTCAACCGGATCTTCGAGACGAGAACGTCGTAATCTTTCTTCGTGCCCTCTTGTTCATCACTTTCATGTTTGGCTCTCTTAATACTCACTCTATTCACCTCCCTCAAGTTAGGGGTTGATTAGATTATATCAGAGGCCCACGACATTATTTTGTAGGGAAACGCAATTAATCCCAGACTTGATCACTGAGGAGTTTTGATATTGAGGTTCATCGTAGAGGTTTCTTATTATAACCACCCGACAGGTTAGTTCTTTTTGAGAAGTTACGAAGTAACAGGGGCAATTTGAGGCTTTATTTAATAAGATAGAATAGAATCGTAGGCAAAGGAAAGAAAAGAAAGGTTGTTCTAGGTAGACTTAGAAGGGGCAATAGAGTAAAATAAATTGGTTAATGTATATTAATAGGGTTATTTGATTTCTTGGTAATACTTTGTTGTACTTTGTAACCGTGTGTCGAGAGACGCCAATTGGGTAGAACAGGTATTGCCGACATAAGGTTTTACTTAAGGTGGCTGAGAAAACTCTACGCTATGCAGTGCTAAAGCTCAACGAGTGGGGAGGTCCAAACATTTGTTGATTGACCTTCTATTTTGTCGTAGAGGTCTTTTTATTTTACCTATAATTATACATCGTTTTGATGTTCTTAGGGAGGTGGTTATATGGATTCTGGCCCATATCATTTATGCAATCTTACTTTATTTTATACCGGACGGAGTCATTTTGACAGTTGGCGCCAGACTCCGTTACTCAAAGGAGGGGAATAAATGAATGACTTGAAAGTACTAGGGGAATTTTACTTTAGTCAACTGCTTAATAAACCTATTATAGATGCCAAAGGGCACAGAGTTGGTAAATTGCTGGACATGGCCATCCGCTGGGATAGTGTCTCGCCCCATGTTACAGGAATACGATACACTAAAGGGTTACATGACCTAATTCCCATTGAATTGATCATTTCATGGGATCATGACGGATTGCGTCTTAATACCGATTTTGATCACCTGCTGACCTGCCCTCTGCGCGAGGATGAAACGTTTATTGGCAAATGGCTATTAGATAAACAAATTATTGATTTAGAAGGCTCAAGGTTAGTACGAGTCAATGATATCACATTGTCTTGGGTCTCTCACGTGGATCACCAATATCTTGTTTTAATTGCTGTAGATATCGGCGTACGCGGGCTGTTCCGCCGCTTAGGCGTTGAGTTTTTACTCAGTCGGATCGAGAACAAATTTGTAGGTTGCCAGTATATTAAACCGTTGGAAAATCGAACTTCAGCTCTCCAACTCACTCGAGAAAAAGAACAACTACGCCAGCTTCATCCGGCTGATATTGCAGATATTATTGAAGACATGGACTATAAACAGCGCGCTGACTTCCTCAATGCACTTGATTCTCAACAGACTATTGATGCCCTAGCAGAGATGGAACTGGATACCCAGGTTGAAGTCATTAATCAAATGGATGAGGAACGAGCCTCTGACATCTTAGAAGAGATGCCTCCGGATGAAGCCGCCGATATTTTAGGCGAGCTGTCCTCCCAAAAATCCGAGGAACTTTTAAGCTTAATGGAATCCGAAGATGCCGAAGATGTACGAGAGTTAATGCAATATGAGGAAGACACTGCAGGCTCGCTAATGACCACAGAATATATCGGCTTACCATTTTGGCTTACTACAGAACAAGCGATTAACGAACTAAGGCGTTTAGCTCCTGATGCTGAAACCATCTATTATCTTTATGTTGTTGATGAACAAGAAACTCTGGAAGGGGTTCTATCTCTACGTGAATTAATCATTGCTTCCCCAGCAACGATCTTAAAAGATCTGATGCACACAAAGTTTATTAAAGTCTCTCCCTATGATGATCACGAGAAAGTCGCTGACCTCTTTCATAAGTATGGTTTACTAGCAGTCCCCGTTGTCAATGCTCAAGATCAAGTTCTAGGGATCATTACAGTAGACGATGTTTTAGAATTGTTAATGCCGGATCGCCCTCGTATGGAAATTCACTCTTCCTTGATCGCTCGCCGTCGTCAAGCGAAAGGGGGGCATAGTGAATGAATCTAAAAGCGCGTCTAACCTTATTCGCGGCTGTGATGGGCCCTGGAATTGTCACTGCCTTTGCCGATAATGATGCCGGGGGAATTGCGACTTATGCCGCTGCAGGTGCCAAATATGGCTATTCTCTCATCTTTACCATGCTTATTAGCACTGTGTTGCTGGCCATTGCCCAAGAAATTTCTGCCCGCACAGGAGCCGTGACTGGCCGCGGACTTTCTGACTTGATTCGGGAAAATTACGGAGTAAAATGGGCATTTTTTGCCATGAGTGTCCTCTTGATAGCCAATCTAGGAACAACAGTTTCCGAATTTTCCGGAATAGCAACCAGCTTTGAGATCTTTGGAGTAAGTAAGTATCTCTCCGTACCAATCATGGCTTTTATTATTTGGTGGCTAGTCGTTAAAACAGATTATGCCAAAATGGAGAAAATCCTCTTGTTTCTATGTTTGACCTTTTTCAGTTATGTTATCTCTGGGGTTATAGTTAAGCCACCCTGGCCTCAAGTCTTTATCGAATCCATTACCCCCACATTTTCCGGAAGCCCTGCCTTTTTATTGATGGTCATTGGAGTAATTGGAACTACGATTACCCCTTGGGGGCAGTTTTATGTTCAGTCTTCTGTCGTTGACAAAGGTATTACAGCCAAAGACTATCGTTACACGCGTTGGGATGTCCTGATCGGGACCTTCTTTACGGGATTCATTGCCTTCTTTATTATTGTTTCCACTGCCGCAACTCTCTTCGCCAATAATATCCCGATAGAGACTGCAAAAGATGTTGCTATCGCGTTAAAGCCATTGGCTGGGGAATATGCCAGTTTGCTGTTCGGTTTTGGGTTACTTGGGGCATCCATGTTGGCAGCCTTTGTCCTTCCCTTAAGTACCGCCTATGCTGTCAGCGAGGCCTTTGGCTTTGAGCATGGAATTAGTAAATCACTTAAGGAAGCACCCGTATTCTTCGGTCTATATACTGTCCTCATCGTATTGGGGGCCGCCATCGTCTTATGGCCCGGTTTGTCTTTATATCACGTCATGTTGACAACTCAAGTCGTAAACGGAGTTCTATTACCCCCAATTCTCATCTTTATGGTACTAATAGCCAGCAAGAAAAGCATTATGGGGGATTATGTCAACACAAAATTCTTTAACGCTATCTCCTGGATGTTCGCGTTCATTTTAGTGTTCCTGTCCTTACTTTTGCTCATATCAATTTTATTACCGGGTTTATCCAATTATTTCTTTGCCTTATTTTAGAGTCTCCAAAGCCTAGGGCATTAAGCATTTAATCATTATGAATTAATGATTAAATAATACCGATTCAACAGACCGTCTAATCTTTGACTCATCTCTACAATGCTCGGATCGGTTAGACTTCTATGTCTTGCAGAATTATTGAGATTGGTTCGAGCATCTTCAATTAAAAGCAACAGGAAATCCCTGTATATGTTCAAGTTCGCACCTCTTTTTTCTGAATTTTATAGTTAAGGAGGGTCCTTGCCAACTCCTTTTTGTACATCCTCACTTGGAATATATTAGTATAATATTCTCTGGAAATCAAGCCATTTTTGATTAATATATTTCATCATGACAGCCCTTGATTTGTTATAAGAAGAAATCTACCCAAAGCTTATTGCTTCCAGATAGTAAATAAAGGACCGCTCATTCTATTGAATGGAGCGGTCCTTTATTAGTGATACCCACACCGTTTTCGCTGGGATTGAAATCATACCAAAAGACAATGCGTCCGTCGGCCAAAACACCTAGAATATGCGTTTCGGCTGCTTTCACCGAGACGACCTTTGGCTCTATCTGTAAAGTCCTTAAGTTTAATCGACTTAGATGAACCATGTTTTGGGCATTGTCATTTCTATCTCTTGTGAAGGTTAAAAAGGCAGCATAATCCTGGCCAACATAGCAACTATCTGACATTCTAATAAACCCTATATCGCCCGGCTCAGCAAGCTTGATTACCGTAACCTTTCCGCTCTTAAAATCAAGATACTTAGTTAAAGTTTCGTCCTTTTGTGTTTTGAAGTCATAGTGGTAGCTATTCACCATAAGCAGGCCACTGTCATACCAGATTGTGCCTGGATGGCTGTCTGTTGAATTTTCTATCGTCTGCACAGTAAAATCTATCAGGTCGCACAGGGTATAGCCCCTAGTGCCTTCATAGTCAGTCATGGTGGTGATTACCTTTTGCCCATGATCGACAAATCTGGGCTGCTTGTGATAAGAATTGTCGAGAAACTTACTGCCCTTAATAGATACTGTAGGAGCTAGCAACTTTTCACTGTTGTCAATCAGGTTGAATAACTTGACACCTATTTCATCGGCATAGACAATTTTTTTCAGGTCACCGGAGACATCATAACTGCCAAAGAAAATGTCGGGTAATCCATTCTTATCGTACTTTGGCTTACGTTCTATTTTTGCTTTGATGACTTGGGGTAAAGGGGTAGTATCCTTTGTTCCTCCAAGGGCTTTGTCTACCGTGATTATCTTATCCTTGAGACGCACCATGATTTTATCAGCTATCAGACGGATATCGGGTAACTCCAAGTTGTCTTGGAAATCAAACCTCTTCTCTACTTTCATGGTTTCGGGATTGACCAGTAGCAGAGCAGGGTTTTTGCTTTTTTCGTAAGGTAAATCTGCAAGAATTAACTTACCATCATCCTCTCCTATCATAGAAAGCTCTGCTAGGTTTCCATCGAAACCTGCAATTTTATCATAACGCTGATAATCACCGCTCAAGCTGACAAGATGATTATTCATATAATCCCAACGGCCACTGTCAAAATACAGACTGCCATCTTCCCGTTGCTTTAAGGTATAAGTCATGGTCAGTTCAATACGGTCAGTCTTGGGTGAGCCATAACGTATCAGCGTGGCTGTCACTGTGCCATCACTATTTCTAGTAACCCTATCGAGTAGAACACTCCAGGAGTTGACAGCGTTATAGGCAGGGTGGGGACGATCAGAACCGAAATCAAATAGGAAGGCTCGTTGTTGCGCGTCATAAGCGTCGACCTCAATATTGGAGACATCAAGACTGTCCAGATTAAAGTATCGCTCAGCATATTCCAGAACTTTGTCCAGTGGAAAAAGCCGCAAGGTGCTGTGCTTATCAGCCAGCTCTAAACTTTCCTTACCATACTCTGTGACATATTTAGACCAAGCGAACATGGCCACATTGAGCGGAGCTATTTCCTGGGCAGAATTAAAGTTCCTGGTATTTCCTACAGTAGTTATGGAATCATAAAGATATTCCTGCCATAGCTTTTCCAATTCCACTGGATCCGTTATGCCGCCGAAGTTCAGGTCTGCTTCTTGCTTAATGCTTTCTGGAGCCTGGACAGGCAAATAAGAGGGGATTTTTATACAACCGATAAAAAGTACCAAGAGAACAATTAGGCCAAGGGTTATAGCTTGCCTATTCATCAACAACACCTACCTAACTCTGGATATAGTGTTACCGAAAAGGGCTGGTAAACAGCTCTTATAATTTCTAGTTTTATCTTCGATAATCCTGCCTTTGATGTCAGAAGTGTCCTATGCCTATGGCTTTTGTATTTATATTGATGTAAATACTATAAAGTTTTACCAATTATGATATAATCATTTTTGTCATACAGGAGTAAAGGCCTTGTTCTCATCTTGTATGTCATAGAGTGCCATTAATATAACTTTTCGGGGTAAATTATAATAATTTTAAATAGTCAGCCTTCAAAATATGGAGTGAACATTGTGTTAAATGATCTTTTTATAAATGGAGCTATTGTGATTGCTACCATAAGTTTAGGAAATCAAATTCTAATTAATCAAGAAGTTACTCCTTATTCCCCCTTTAAAATAAAACTATTTTTTAGCTCGATGTCTGGAATATTAGGAATACTACTTATGATTAATAGTGTTCAAATACTACCAGGTGTAATCCTTGATTTCAGAAATATTGCAATTATATTGTCTGCAACTTATTGCGGGTTTGTATCTACAATCATCAATCTATAAATATAACTGTATCAATTGGGGTTGCAATCTATCCGTTTACGGTTAAGGATATTAAAGAGATAGTTGAAAAAGCAGATTCAGCACTATACGAAGCAAAACAAAAAGATCGGTTCATCAAACCCGTTCTTTTTGTTTTGCAGTGTATTTTTCCCCATTGCAGTCAAATGAATTTTGAGGTCTGTTGCAGTAAATAAAAAAAGCGTGCCCTACTCGGGCACGCACTCTTGTTTCTTTAACCACCATTCCGGGTACATTTCAGCACCACACGTTTCACACGAAAAGACATGGGCACCGGTGGATGGATTTCTTGGATTCACAAAATCAAAGTATTCAAGAACATCTTCGGGTATACTCTCTTTCTTCCCACAACCTGTGCATAGGTACACTTCCCCCTGGGAATTGGGACTCATATTCTTCGATGAGTCTTTTTTCTTCCTTTTCATACGCTTCGTCCATCCTTCTTTTTAGCCGGTCTAACATACTTCCGTATTTTTTGAAAAACACATCGTTTATGATCATTTCATCTCCGCATTTTGAACATACCAAAGGATCATGTCCGAAGGATTTCATAATCCTCTCTCGCCAATAGATCCGTTTATTCCTCAATTTCTTAAACTTTTTCCATACGGACATAATGATCTGAGCCTTCTTTTTCCTCCGCCGTGCATACATTTTAAATTGACGTTCGGGGATATGTCTAATAAGTTTCCCGATAAACTCAAAGACCGGAAGTTTAACATCGACTCGCTTGCCGCCTTGATGCTGCTCATACCAAAAATGAACCTCTTGTCCATCATAGCTTACTATCCTAGATTCTGCTATGGCTGGCCGGCTCACATATCGTCCTATGTACTTTGCTGCTCCCTTGGCATTACTCATACGATTCTTAGCGTGTACATAAAATCCTTCTTTTTGTTGACGGTACATTTCGTCAATTAACCGTTTATTTTCTCTCGTTTTTGGGAGCCTCTTCTTTAGCTTGGAAAGCAAGATATGTTGCCATCGTTTCCTTAGCATTTCATAATGAAAATAGTCAATAACCTTCCACTGTTTATCTTCTCTCAAAACACCTTCCGTAACAAGCGCATGGACATGAGGATTCCATTTCAGATCTCGTCCAAAGGTGTGGATCGCACAAACTATCCCTGGGGTAGGTTTCTGCTTCTTGC
Source organism: Desulfosporosinus sp. I2 (assembly GCF_000960765.1). Lineage (GTDB taxonomy): Bacteria > Bacillota > Desulfitobacteriia > Desulfitobacteriales > Desulfitobacteriaceae > Desulfosporosinus. The sequence goes on from NZ_JYNH01000063.1 coordinate 9,820, forward strand.
TCCGTTCCCAAAATGAGCTTATGATCGTTTCTCCTGCTGCATCAGATAAGTCTTTTAACAGCTTCCTATCTTTCAAAAAAACTATTCTTAGTTTCCCGGGTATGGTAAAAACCATATGGCGGTGGGGTACGTCTAAAAGCTCTTGGCATAGATTTTCTACCCAATCATCTGTCGCCTTTTTTCCGCAAGATGTACAAAAACGGCTCTTGCAAGTAAATGCTACATACTTACGTTCACCACAAGTGGGGCAACGATATTCAGTATATCCTTCGCCGAAGTCCCGGCATTTTAGCATTTTCTTAATTTCTTTGGATACTACATCTCGAACCTTATTATTTGCTTCGAATTTTTCCCATCGATCTGCAAATATCTGTTTTATAATTCCTCGTGCCATGGAGAACCCACTTCTATTTTACCAACTTATCAACAGGTAAGGAAATATATACTTTCCTGAACGATAAAGAAAAGCACTGCAATCCCTTGCAGTGCCTACATTTCATATGGAGCGGACGACGAGATTCGAACTCGCGATCCTCGGCTTGGGAATTCGATGTCGTTAGTCTTACCTAGTCCTAGGTATTAGTGTTTAAGCCTATCTAGTTAATTATTCGTGTAATTAATTAACCTTCTTTCCCCTCTATTTTCACCTAATTACAAGCTCGTTGTCGTCAAATTGTCGTCAACTATAATAGAAATACAATTCAGAATGTTGTTAAGAAATATGTTATTCTTCTGGTCTTGACCCCAATCCAGACCTACCCATAAGCTCCGAAATAGAATACGGCCGCAACTCTTATCCATAAGTAGGTCCAGGTTAATATACGCTCACTCCAGCAAATCCTCAGGATGAGAGCGTTGCCACAACATACCACCGGAGAAATTGAGCTATCCTTCCGAGCAGAGGACCATTCATGGAATACTGCCATCAGGAATGGGTATAGGTAGAGAATACAAACCATAAAGACGCAGTATAAGTTAAACGATGTAATACAAGATTGTCTAATCATCTCATATACTAGTACTCAACTGAAGTCTGCTGTACAATAACCGCTCCGTTTTCTACATGTAGTTCAAAGTCATCACGAAACTCCCGATTGCCTAACTGACCAGTCTGAACCTTGGATCGGGCAAGCTCGTATCCAGATGCATCAATCCAGCTTACATTGCTTTCGTCTTTTACCGGAATAACGTTATAGCACCCGCGCTGACCAGTAGTCCCAGCAAGTTCTGCCTCAATAGGACCATAAACCGCTTCAAGACCGGCTCGCTGCTCAAGACCTCGTTGCCATTCTAGGAATAACCGAGGGTCAATCAGGTCATCCGCTTCTGGAGCCTCATACGAACTAATTAACCAAGCTTCGAATTCAGGGCGCCGCTCAGCCGCTTCACTTCGAGTATGTGCCATGCCTTGTGCTAGTACAAAAGCGACAAATGGGTCAAGTGTACCCCACCGCAAAAGTTCTCTCACCCAAAATCCAAACCATGGCAAGCCTGTAGTTTCTCGCCACGCCACAAGAGACGGAACTCCCGATGGATCGACAGCACCCTCAGACCAGGCATAGGCAACGACCGCACCAATAGCGACACCTAGACGAAATTCAAGGTTTTCAACAACAAAACGTTGCCAAAAACGCAACTTGCTTGGAACAGGTCCTTGAACATCTTCTCCCTTCATCCACCAAGTGAGCACGTTAGGCCAGTTACTCAAAAGGTTCTGATCTGTCTCAGTGGCGCGAACACGGAAACCAAACCCACGGTCAGCCGAGACAATATCACCTAAAGACTTGAATATGGCTAAACGTTCACTTGTAGACATGGTACCATAGGCTACAGCTGTTCCAATTCTTAAACGAATGTCTGGTACAACACGTTCAAACCGGCGGCCGATACAAGGCGAAAACCCATACTGATAGAGACGCTTTCTTTCGTCTGCATCTGGATAAATGACCTCAATAACTGCACGGCCTCTACGGATAAATGCTTGTTCAAGCCAAGACTCCTGAACAGCAGCTACATGTGTAAATGTTCGTTGCCAGACGGCGGTAAGAAACACCTCAGCGTCAGCACCGTCCAGAGCTCTGGTTTCCACTCGGCTAACTTCCTCTAACGCGTTTAGTAAGATACTATCAAGCTCGTCGACGCTATCTGCAAACCGGGCATCGTCCGACCCCTGACCAGTCCCCGCGTCTTCACTAATTTCGACTGGAGTCGTAGCCTCCAACCAATCAAGAAAATCCTCCCCCTCAAATCCAAATACATCACGTACTCGTTCTGCAATAGCTTTCATTAAAAGGGCAAGTGGGCTACTCACATCTTCGCGCTCTATCTCTTGGACCTGTAATTCACTCATTAAATTAGCATAATCGCGTTGCATCTCTCTAATTTGCCCCTGCTGAGTCTGAATAGTTACCGGAGCCGTGCTTGAAGGCCTCTGTGGCACAGCGACCAGTGTCATACCTTCCATGCCCTTTGTATAACCAGGTCGTCCTGCCCGCCCCGCAAGATTATTGAATTCCGATATGTTCAGACGACTATTAATCACTCTCCCTGTGGCGGGATCGAATGATCTTCGTTTTAGGGATGTTAAAAATATGAGATCAAATGGCAGGTTAACGCCTTCGGTCAGTGTCGAAGTTGCAACTGTGATTGGACATATTCGACTATCGATTAGACTGGTCATCAACCTTCGGAGCCGTTGGGGCATCTGACCGTGATTACTTGCAATCCCTCGGTCGAGAAGGAAGACTTCGTTAGAATCCGTCCCGCAATAATCAATACAAACTGCACGAGTCTCCATGAACCTCGCGAGCCGGCCTTCCTCCTGTGGCAGCTCGAATAGAACAATATCCTGCCACTCGTCTTGCTCCAGTGCTTTTTTATACCACCCCATTGTCTGTTCTGGTTGTTGGACAACAGAGATAAGTATTCGGCGATTGTCATTGACGAGATGTAGTGCCGTCCACAAAACATGCAACTGAGTGAAACAGTAGATACTGTTCCTCATTGAAGGTGGGAGTTGGGGCATCACGGGAGCTCCAAGTGGAATATAGACAGGCTCAACGCGACCAAGGACAGCTAGTGGCTGGCCATTCATTAAATCGAGAAGTATTCGTCCAGAAGTTGATGAAGCCTCAAGCATGCCTACAAGTTGTCTCGTGCTACGATCGCTAGTTTCAACAGCTTCCGCATCATCTCTACCTACTATCCACTTTGCAACTGGCGAGGAGGCTCCCCCGGCAACCGCTGTGAGGGCAATTCTTGCAATGGTGGGTGACTGCATCAGCAACCTTGAAACAAGTGATTCCAACTTGATTGATCGGTTGGTATGGTCGGCAAATGCGTTTAGCGTGTTCTTTGAATCCTCGGGCACGACCTGATGGGCTTCGTCAATAATCAGCAAGCGTAAACGCAAAGCCAAGACAGGACCGATAAAGCGCATCAGCGCATCCGCCTTTTCGACGGTTGCAATGAGAACTGTTGGACGGTCTGCGGTCATCCAATAATCAGTTACACCCCAATCTGTCCCCCCATAGAGGCCGGTAATGATTAGATCCTCACCGAGCTCGCTTGATAGCTTAGCCTCAACTTCGCCCGCAAGTGCTCGTGATGGGACTATATAGAGGGCCAAAGGTGCTGGCCCCTCCCCTTCCCAGAGCAGTAATTCTTTGACAAGAGCGAGGTTCGCAACAAGTGTCTTGCCGGAACCAGTTGGCGTACAAAGTGCAAAGGAAGACTCATGAAGAAGCTTGGTAAGACCCTGGCGTTGAGAAGACCAGAGTATTCCTCGACGACGACTGAATTGTCCGCGTGCAAATGTATAAAGCCGATCACGGTGACTCGGACTAAACTGAGCAAGCTGAAAAATCGGTCTGTATATGCTCGATTCGCGAAACTCTTTAGCAGCACCACATAGAAGTGCGATTAGCATTGATGTATCGTCACTAAATGTCCGCACAGTTAGCCTATCCAGAGCATCAAGTTTTGCTAGTGCCCGCTCGAGTCGCTGGTCGTCACCACGTCGCAACGAATCGGCGATTAGACCCACACTGCGCACCAGCTCTACAGTGATATACCAAGAAATATTGTCGCCATCTTTGTCAACCAAAAGCCGTCCCGTTGCGTTATGATCTCTCAATTCAGGATGTACCTTCCAGAACGCAGTGACAGAACGTATCACGCCATCGAAATCCGCACGTAAGAAACTAGCATACAGTTGTGATCCATTGTCCCGAAATTCTGCCTGAGCCAGAAGGCTAGATGCCATTGCTGGTAAACCTCCAAGTTGATATGCTCCTGCAGCGAAAAGCTCGATTGGTACCGTCGATCGTAGTAGATCATTTGAACGCACTAGCCACTCTAGCAATTCTGCTGCACGGCGATAACAAAGGAGCGCATTAGTTGATGAGCCCCCTTCGATCTGCCGAAAAATTCCAGCAGAATGAATGAGTCGACGGGCATCATCTAGTTGTCTTAAGGATTCATTGTCGCCCCATCTAATAGTCGGAACCTCCCACGTAGTTTGTAAACACCGGACAAAAGAACGCGCTTGTACTGGCGTTAAAATGTCTTTATTTGCGAGAGAACTCCGAATCTCATTTGCGACTTCGAGCCTTTCGATATCATTCGGAAGCATTATGATCTCCTTCCGTCCAGAGGCTATCGTAGATAGCGTCGATCAATTCTTCACCATCATTGAGAATTACTTCCACGACCTGCAGATCGTTACCAGCAGTGTATTCCGGTGGTATTTCTTCCCACGGGATAAGCGAATAAGCCTTTTTACGACTAGGAACATCGTTTCCGACAATAAGAACAAGGTCCGTTCGTAAGATTGGTGCCGAATCTCTCAATAGAAGAGCTTTGTCCATTGAGAGTATCGTTGCAGAAAACCCATCAGGATCGCATTCCTGGAGCAGTCGTTGTAGTTGCCGTATTCCATGCGGTATCTTTGTATCCTTATTTACATTATGCCAGATACCTCCAGATCGAACATGTTTTTTATTCCGTTCTCCTAGAAGTAAATCATCAATGACCGAAGGTATGAGTCTCTGCCGCCACTTGGCTTCACCAACTATGATGCGGACAACTGATCCATCTTCCCCCAAGGATAGTCCAATAAAGTCTGACCCTAAGCGGCCAAAAACAGTCCGTGTTTGCGTGCTATCACGTGCCAAATCAAAAAGGTATTTTTCTACATCATAATGATTACGAAATAGGAAGACCGGAATTACCCAATTATGATCACCCACAAATTTGTAGCTTTCTGTGATTAGACCTGTCATCACCTCGCCAAAAAGCCCTCGCCGAGCAGTAACAGGCAAGCAATTAGGATATCTGGCGTCAGTACTGTCGTCTTCATCTTCAGCGTCGGGATGGAGATCTATGCCGATTGTTGCTCCGAAGTATTCCCGGGCATCAAGATGAGCGGACTCAAAATATTGCCGCAGAGCATCAAGTAACGATGAATTAGATTCAGATTTCTGCTCAAGCAACAAATGCCCATAATTACCATTAATCGTAGGATACTCATCCAACCATTTATTAAGTTCGTCAATAGGAGGCGGGCATGTATGCATCTAGATCATCCTTCTTCAAAAAGTTAATAGCAAAAGCCTAAATTCATCGCGGTATCCTCAGTTTCTTAATACTTCCGCATTTTTCCTCTGTTTCCTCCTTTTATTGCCAAAATATTCTAACAAAAAACAAAACCACTTCGAAATCGAAAACGGACTAGCCACTATACTCACAGATTAATAACTCTCAGGATAATCAAAAGCCTAGCCCCCCCAATCTCTTGAGGGTCTAAGCTTTCTATAATATCCGAGGTCGGTATCGAACCGGCACCTGCAGGACTCAAATAAATAAAGGGTAATTATTTATTACTGGCGAATGATTTCAATGGGACTAATAAAGGAAAAAAAGGAAATCGAGTCTAGATAATAAGGAGGATATTATGTCAGTTTTTGCTTTCTGGAATAACAAAGGTGGAACGGGTAAGACAAGCCTCTCATTTCAGACTATTTGTGCTTATGCGGAGAAACATAAAGGAATGAAGATTCTCGCTATTGATTTATGCCCTCAGGCGAACTTATCAGAACTATTTTTAGGGGGTTTAATAGGCAAAGGAGGAATACACCTTACTAGCTTATACGAGTCCGACAAGCGAAGATCGATAGGTGGATATTTTCAGGAAAGAATGCCATCCCCTTTCTCAATGCCATCTTTTAATTATAAAGATTTTCTATGCCATCCTCATCGATACAATCGGGCAGTAAGTGCTAATATCGATTTAGTTGCCGGGGATTCTATCGTGGAGCTGCAAACTAATGCTATAGCGACACTTTCCAATACGCGATTACCTGGACCAGATACTTGGCTTGCAGTAATTGACTGGCTGAATGACTTCATTAAGATGACTGAAAACCAATACGACGATATCTTTATAGACACAAATCCGAGCTTCTCAGTGTACACCCAAATTGCATTAGCAGCAGCTAATCGTCTTGTCCTACCTGTGATGGCAGATGATTCATCAAGAAGAGCAATTCAAAATGCGTTTTCTTTGGTACATGGGATAAAATTACCTTCTGCTATGTACAAAGAATATTCGTTTGCAGAAAAGCTACGAAATGCTGGACGGGCCCTGCCTCTTGTACATTTGGTTGTTAAGAATAGGTTGACGCAGTACATGGGATCAGCAACTGCCTATAACTCAGTACTCAATTCAATTGATAATGATCTAAATGAATTACTTGCATCTCATCCAGACATTTTCACTTTTTCATCATTGTCAGAAGGGCTTGTCGAAATTAGGGACTTCCAAACAACCGGAGTCGTAGCATTTGCAGAAGGAAAACCTTTCATTAGAATGAATGCGGGTACTCATAATATCCAGGGAAGGGATACACAAATACGCCAAGATTACATTGAAAATTGTAGATCTGCGATAGCGACTCTAGTGAATAAGTTGTAGGCTCACGTTTTGCCGGAAACCAAACAGGCCGCTGCTGCCTAATTAGATTTTTTATTCCCGAAAAAAAGCCCTCCGCCAAGGAAGAACTTCTATTCTTAATTCTGCAATTAGCAACCGTTCTTGTTTTTCCAAGATACCCTTAAACTCTACAACCCTTGGTATCTATGGAGCCGATGGTCGGAATCGAACCAACGACCTGCTCATTACGAGTGAGTTAAAAGGTATCCTGAGCTATCCTAATGAATTCTTAAATGCAGTCATACAGCGGTTTATACGGTTGTTGACTTTAGCCATATACTGAATCGTACTGCAATTTTTGGATCGGGTTGCAATGATGGTTGCAACGGTTGAGATGTAAGGACTGAACAGAAATATCTTTCTAATATGAACAAAAAGCCTTGAGTCGTACAAACTACATGTAGCTCAAGGCTTTCGTTATGTATCTCCGCTTAATCTCGAGGGTTTCGATGTCTAATCACTCACATATTGATACAATTTAATTATGCACTCCCTTGTTTTCAAAGGGGGTGCATTTATCAGGGCGGTCCATAAATCAATAATATAGCGCTGTCACTAAGTTCAATCATGATTTTTTGTGTATTATTTCAATGAATAATGCATATAATAAATTGCAAAGGAAATAATACTATTTGTTCTAAATATTGTAATATTCCTGCAAAATATTCAATTGACAAGGTGAATAGAAATCGTTATGATTAAATTAGCTCATCTACTAGTTGTAGAAGGAGTTCCTGAAAGCGTCTTTTAACGAGGCGCTTTTTGCTATGCAGAAACGGCTTTATTATACCGTTCTAATATTTTTCTTAAGCGATGCTCTTGATCAAAATAGAAAGCTGTTATAAGCAAACAATAGGTAGGTCTTTTTTCCACAACTACCAAATAACGTTCCTCTTCTAAAAAAATATGAGTCCTCAAATTATTATTCCTGTATAGTTCATCCCAGACCTTAACACCGTCACAAAACCCACATATCGAATTATCGCAATTGTAATTTTCTATAAAGCTTCGAACCCAACGAATTCTCTCACAGCGTCTCAGATCGGGATCACGTTGACGATTTCTTGCATAGTCCTGACAAGTGACATGAAAAAACGCCTCTTCCTTCCCATATTCTATCGGTTCACGTCGAATGTTTACTCTTTTCCCATCAAAACAAGGATAACTATTGATAAAATCATTCCTGAATATTTTATAAATGTATTCCTCATATCCATTGAACTTCGATAAATCATTACAGATTTCAAGTTCCGGAATCCAATCACATTCAATCATTCTATCTCCTATTTGTTTGATTCCCATACTAGCAAGTTCACCTTACTTTCACGGTACAATGTTGTTTGCGTTAAGCTATAATGAGAACTCTCCTGAATTTGGCTTATTAATTGTTTCTTTGCTTCGCTTTGAGAGAAAGTTTCAGGAAAACGACGATTTCGATATCCTAATGCGCCAGTAAGAATATCCACAAGTTGCATTATCTGAACTTCGTGTGAGCGAATTGGCTGGATTTTTTTTATTATACGAGCAGAAAAATCATAGGCACTGTTACAACAGACTTCATGAAGCTTCTGTGCTTTCCTGTAAGAATGAGTATCTTTTATGTCGATGTATATGTTATAAGCATCATTGGGTGAAAAAATAGCTTTCAACATATCAAAATACATTTTGTAGTACCAGTCATCGTGCGTTTGTGCAAATCGATCATGGTTCAGTATCCCTTTATCTGGGATAACTAGCCCGCGAAAATGCAAATCCCTTTCACTAAAGAAGTAATCGACAATATCACTGTAAAGACAGAGTTTTGATGGGCTAACCTTTGTCCACTTTATCTCAGCATTTGCGTAAATCCCGTGTTTTTCTTTAATCTCAATAATTCGCGAATTAATTACTTTTACTTTTTCTTTAGAGCACCATACAGCACCGAGGGTCATAACATTTATACCGTCATGTTCCAAATGACAGCTTTCATCACAGTAAACATTGTAATTCATCAATACCCTCCTCTGCATATACATAAATATCAGTTATATTTTTAGAGTTATTAATTGCTGCATTCTAAAAAATTCGTGGGATTAGCTCTCCCATAACTGCTGACATTTACCCCAAACAATCAAGAGGGGCTACAAAGCCTAAAAGTTTCACTATTAGCAAACTTGTAAATCCGATAACGGTACTCCAGTTAGAAATCATAGACATCCCTCCTTGAATGTTAGCTATCATGTTGCAGTCCCCATCACTTATTGCTAAGCCTCATTAGCATCACAACCTCGATTGTGTGGGGCGGGTCATTAAAATTATACCATATTTTTGATTTTTTTAACTCTAACTCTAATTTTTTGTACGTGAATCAATTTCATAATGCCTAAAAACGATATTATCATCACCATATCTAGTATATCAATGTATCAAACCTACTATATATAGTGGTCGTATGCGTTTGAATTCTATTTATGAAATTGATTCACGTAGTAATATTTTTTGTCGATCTATTGTTTAATTGTCTAAGTAGTCGAGGCAATTCTTCTAACTGGCGTTTGACTTTATTACTAGATTCTATTTACCAAAAGGAATTTTCAAATTATTGTATTTGAGTTAATCTTCACAGTTACGATGTTCTTCCTTAACAACAACTATATTCTACATTAACGGCGAGACCTGGCGAAAAAGTAGTTTGATGCCAAAAACTCCCCTACACATATATAATGCAGGGGAGACAAATTGCTTTATATCTCCTGGAAAATGGTCAGCATTGGGACGGGCGGACTATTTATCTCTTTTACCTCCGTGTTTCTTTTTCTATTCTCCATCTTCGGAAGGACCGTCCTTATGTTTAACTTTTCGGGTGTAGTCTTTATTTGATTTATGGGGGCGTGTTCCAGTATTGAAGAGAGACCTTGTCCTTCCCGTAAGTACTGGATTTGATTTCTTTTTTATAAATATCCCCTCGACCATCTATATCAGCAAGTTACTTCGAAATCGTTCATAATATTCCCGATGAAAATACTGGCTGCCAGGTGGGTAAAGATAGTTCAGCAGTTTATCAAGTTCCCTACGACTTTGATAGTATAACACACCACTCGAGCCCGACTGCTTAGTCGCCTTTTGGACACGTTTTGGAGATAACTCAACCTGCGAACTCAATACTTCGGTCATTTTGTCAAGAAAATATTGATTACCGTAGACTCGGAGACGAGGTGACTTTCTTTCCTTGTTTCCCTTCCTTATAGTGATAATGTCTACGAACTATGCAACTCAAAATATGCGCGGATAAAATCGACATGCTCCGGTATGATTGGGTAGCTGCGCTGCTCGCTGATGCGAGGTTGCCAACCATACTGTGTTAATTTGCTTAGGTCAAAATTAAAGAGCTTAAGTTTGTATTGTGGGCCCGTTCTGGATTTTCCCTCAAAAACACTGGTTGAGACATTTAAGGCTTTATGAACAACGTCCAGGAAATACCGTTCATGATGTCGGAGCATAAAATAAGGATACCTGTCCTCGATGGGGCTACCAATTGACCAGAGGATGCCAAGGGCGTATAGGTCCATCATGTTTATAGGACAGCTCCTTTTGTTGCGGACATTTAACATAGTTAATGACACTTATTCAGCGTCGATAGTTCGAACAAACCGACAGAGGTTTTCATCCCACTTCCATTCTGATTGATCTTCGGAATTACTTCTGAGAAGCTTAGTCAAGATGTCATGCTCTGATTCTATTAAAGCAGTCTCGAACCAGTCTTGAAGGGATATATTGAGTGATTCGCAAACGGCGTCTAGTTGGGCCTTGGTTTTTTCATCTGCAGGAAAAGCTATGTACATTATGAATCACTCCGATATACGTTTTGATTGGTTAATAACTTCATGTGCCTCAATGACTCCATTTCGAACAGCCGCTTTGATGATCATGTAAAACACTAGCATACTGATAAGCCATACAATAACTCCAGCCAATGATGCCACCCATATTCGCATCTCCATTAAGTTTCTCAAATATCCCAACATCAAGTCTCGATAACGTACCCTTCTTTATTTTGTAACAGCTAATTTACAAAGATCCATTTCCTTGTACCCTCTAGGATGGTTTTTTATTGTTATGTCTCCAGCAGATACGTTACGAGCAAGTCCTGAATAATGTTTGCAGACGCCTGAACCGGAGAAGGTAGTTCCTTCACCTTCTGGCTTGACGCAGTACTTACATAACCCTAGGCAACGACATCTAAAAACAGATACGCTTACGAGGTAACTTTGCATATCTGCAATGATGTATTCCGGTAAGCTGTCTTCTCCAGCAACATCTACCATCATGTCATTAGTGTATGTTACGACAACTGACGCTGGATATTTCTTGTACGCCAACCAGAATTCCACAGTATTATCGTTCTTTCTTTTCGAATCTTGGATAGCCCAGTTCTTTGCTGCCATTACACTAACCAACTTTCTTAAAATTAGCTCATGTACAATTATTCTTTATCAGTTGCTAAATTCCTCCAATTTGATAATAAAAAGACGCTGATTATTCAGCGTCAAGATCATTAGTCAAACGTTACGAGGCTTTTCTAATTCAACCCACCCAGCAAATCACCTAACCGCTTCAGTCCCTCTTAACTAAGCCGGTACACCCTTCCCGATCTGGGAATGAGCGGGGCGAGTAGGAAATGTCGTTCCCGTAATGCTGTTATAAACTTTTTATGATGCTCATAAACTCATCCAACTGAGATGCACCTTCAAGCTGAAACTGCCTATCACGAAACACCATAAAATATTTGTACTTTTGCCCGAGTTGATGCTGCCATACTCTTCCTAATCGCACTTTCTTTGCGCTGTCAGAATTGTCGCGATCTTCGCCTTTGCTTTCAATCAAAACAAGTGTACCCTTCTGCGTCATTACCAAAAAGTCAGGGTAGTGGTTGATAAAACCATTAAGACAAAACCCTCTCCGCTCCATGATAAAATGCCACCACTTGACATTGTCAAGGCTGGCAACGGCATTGATAACGTCGTATTCCAATCTATTCATACTATTTTCCGCTTCATATAATGATTTTGCGATAGAAGAACTGCTATTTAATGGTGAGATGCTAACAGGTAAAATATAACTTTCTTCACAAGTGATTTCGCCTGTTTCAATCATTTCCATAAACTTTGATTCACGGTAAGCTTCTTCTAATGTTTCAATTTTCCTTTTGATTTTCAATGAAAAACTTGGAATAGAGTTTTCCAATAATGCTAAATCATCTTTCGACATACCTGTTATGATTCGGTTGATATAGGTGCGCAAATCGTCAGCTCCAACTGTATTTGTCTTATTAAGTTGCTGAAAGATCATATCCTTGCAAGCTATAATCTTCCGCTCTGGAAGTAGTGAGTTAAAATACTCCTGAAAAGCCTTGCGCTCTGTAACTGTCAATTTGAGATATTGAGGAACAGCCTCTCCCTCTTTAGCAATATCCACTTTCATGACATCCGTTGCAGTCGTTTCAAAGTTTATTTGTGTATCCTTGTCATACAAAGTGAACCCATCGGACAGTGCTTCTTTGGTTAGTAGAGTGTGGCTGCCATCATCAAAAAGATTAGGTTCAACTTTAACGAAAAACTGAGGTATCTGCAAGTATTTTGTTTCATTAATAAACCGACTGTGCATTTTAAAATGATTCTTCATATCCTCCAGTTCACCACCCAGCAATCCGGAATCTTCCGCTGCATTCATTTCCTCAGAATAATTTATACTCTGTTTCAAAGCCTGTCCGAGCATTTCTTTTATTTCAGTATCCTGACTTATGCTTTCAGTCAGTCGCTGATCCATAGCTTCTTTTACTTTTTGAAAATCAAAATCAAGGAATTCTTCGGCGGGTGAACCTCCATTGCTTTCTTCGATAGCATTGAGAATATCGATTTGTTGACCATTTTGCTCAGGAGTTGTTGGTAATATAGTCTCTGGCAGATCCGAGCTATGACGAAAATCCTTGCGACTGAACCCTGCTTTATTCAACCCAACTACTATGTTTTCTAATGTCGTTCGGAAATCATTTGAGCTGGTCAGTACATAGGACATATTTAATAGTGGCTGATTATGCTGCATCGCATAAGGCTGACGAAGAATTCTGCCAAGTATCTGTTCTACATCCACTTGGGAAGTCTTGTTTGCCAGCGTCGCCAAAATGTAGGCAAAGGGGCAGTCCCATCCCTCCTTGAGTGCATTAACCGTGATAATATAACGGATAGGGCAATTCCTGTCCATGAGGTCAACATTCTTAATTTCATTGATATTGGATGTTTTAATGGCAATTTCCTGTGCCGGGATACCTAACCCAATCAGTGCGGTCTTAAGTTTTTCAAAAGTTTCGCTAGATTCTTTTCCTTTCGGTTGGGCCTGAAAGAGAACAATTGGGCGTATGTAGTTCCCTGTAGATACTTCTTCGGCTTTCGTTTGATTTTCAATATTTCCCCGCAACTGAATTGCGTCCACCAAAACATCCTGCTTATTATCCCGATTGTAGACAATAACAGGTAACTTGACCATGTTTTCTTTTTTCAGTTCCCGTGCATCCACATAAGAAATGATGTTACTATTACTTTTCGGTGTCGCCGTCAAATCTAAAACAAAAGAGGGATTCAGGTTGTTCAGCATTTCTACACTTAAGTCCGACTGAGCATTATGACTTTCATCTATAATTACCACGGGCGAAAGCTGGTTGATAACCTGTATCAAGGCTGTATCGTCAATATTCTCTAACTTCGTTTCCGGTGTTGGACAGTATTTTGCGAAAGGAGCCAGGTTGCTGTTTTCCTGATATACCTTACGCCCATCTTTTTTGTTACTACGCAAAGAGTCATAGCTGAGAATGCATACAGATAGTTGCTCGTGAACCGAAGACAGATTAAAATTCTGTCCATTTAGTAGTTCTTCCTTTGTGTATATCTCGACCCTACCACCAAAATCAAAATCAAGCCTTTGCCGATAAGGATGACGGACATCCTTCAATGTCCGGATCGTCTGTTCCAAAATAGCGTTTGAAGGTACGAGCCATGCTACCATTTTTAATTTTGTCGATGGCATTGCTTCTAAAATCAGTTTGACGGATGCACACGCAAGAAAAGTTTTACCTCCGCCGGTAGGGACTTTAAAACATACATGCGGGGTGTTTTTGATAGAATCTTTGTAAATCGGCAGACCGCTAAACCCAACGCGGACATTTTGGCTTTCCCAGTGCTTTTTATATGCTATCTTAATATCACGTGTTTCGTTTAGATAAGAAAGATAGATAGAGAGGTCTCGCAATACCTTTTTCTGATAATTTTTCAGTTCCATATCTATCCTCCTACAGCCTTGTAATATCACGAGGAATTTTCTTGAACGTGATATAGTATTTTTCTAGCTCTGAATCACTTAAAGTGTTTTTGTCGGCATAAATCACATAGCATTCTGCTCTTGTCTTCATTCTAGAAAGGAAGTCATGATTCAAAACAGTGACTTTTGGTTTTTCGTAATAGAAATAGTAAGCGGCATGATTGTGAATTCCCAAAAGATAAGGTTCTTCCGTAACTATCTGCTTTTCAATCGGTTGTTTCGTTTCCGTGAAAAAGAGGTATTCACGGATTTTTTGCACAGGTACTTCCTCATTTATATACTGATTATCGAGTAGCAGGGGATGTCCAAGATCGTAAAAATTGAAATTACTGCCGGTACCCTCCACATCGGCATATCCATTGATAACCCGCTTTACACGCTCGGCTGTAATTGAGTCAGCATAATCCATCATCTCTATCAGAATAAATTTACGGTTACCACCATCCTGTTTGTTGAGATTTAAAACAGCATGTGCGGTGGTACCGGACCCAGCAAAAGAATCAAGAACAATGGAATCTTTTTCAGTAGCTTGTACCAATAACTCTTCAAGAAGCTTTGTACATTTAGGAAATGCAACTTGAACGTTCCCAAAAATACTTAGCTGTTCTTTTGTTCCATCACTGGTATAACACTTATTTCCAACAATAGAAGAAAAACCTGTATACTCGGTTGCTAAATCATTTAAGAATTGTTTTTTTCGAGGTCTTCCATTTGGCGACGACGGCCACAAAATTCTGTTCTCTGTTATAAGCCGATGCATCGTATTCTTATCATATCTCCAACCTTTTAACGGCTTTCCATAATTAATTCCTGTTTCAGGATTAATTAGGTCATAGTGTAAATTGGGCCTTTCCTGCGCTGTAGCTAACCCTACCATATTTGCACTTGTCCAAAGTTCTCTTGGATCATTGTCCGGATTTGAATATTGACTTAAATCTCTATGGCACCCTCTTAGTTGGTTGCCATAGCACAATATATATTCGTGATCTATGGATACATTTGTCTTGTTTCTATTATCTTTGTTTTGCCTGCTCTTCCAAATAAACTGAGAGATAAATCTTTTCTTACCAAAAATTTCATCCATAATTAAACGTAAATAAGTTATCTCAATATCATCAATGGAAACAAAAATCACGCCATCATCCGCTAGTAACCTTTGCAACAACTTGATACGGGGGTACATCATGCACAACCATTTGTCATGGCGGGATAAATCTTCACCTTCCCTACCGACTACTTGCCCAAGCCACTTTTTAATTTTTGGATCATTGACATTATCGTTATACGCCCAGCCTTCATTACCTGTGTTATATGGGGGATCGATATATATACACTTTACTCTTCCTTCATACTGAGGCAACAGGGCTTTAAGTGCTTCCAAATTGTCTCCACGAATAATTTTATTATCACTCAATGTCTCATCATCTGATATGCCTTTTTCCGTATATGCATATCGGTATTCCAGTAGCCGATATGGAACATCCAGATGATGATTAACGACTTTATCTTTTCCAATCCATTCAAGTGTTGGCATACTATTTGTCTCCTCTACGTGTGGTCCTGTAGCTACCCAGGTGAATTACCGCTTATGTCATCACTTCAACTAATACCGATTCATATATCCTAACAAGTTTTAAATTCAACAGCTTTCCTGAAAGTTCCTGCCAAACATTTAAATTATAAGTAATCCTACTACTGGGGAAAAAACAAAACGCCAAGGTATTTTGCGAAACGAAACAACTACATGTTATCTAAGTGAGAGGTTTTTCAATCCCCCTGAGTGTAGTCACTTCTACACTTTCCACATCTTTCCTTTATTTCCTGTGCGCACGTTGTGCGTTTCATATATATTTTTCAGAAATCATCGCTCCTGCGGTGCGATGTAAGACAACCGACTAACCTCATGCGAAAGCCTCTGGGGGACAAGAGCATGTCGGTAAAGCTAGGATTAGACTGCTAACGCTGTCGAGTTGCCTGGCGAGTCAGGCCATATATGGTAAAGCCTGTGGGCTGAATCCGGGTCTGTGGCTGTGAAACGCTGACGGTCATGCACCGGCTATTAATAGGTATACCTAATATGAGGAAAGTTGGGTATAAGCAGGCCTATTGACGCACCTGTGGTAAGCAGGGTAACGACCAACCGGGTACCTACGTATGGATACACTATATGAATCGTCAAACGTGACCTGCCTAAGTG
>NZ_JYNH01000064.1 GCF_000960765.1 Desulfosporosinus sp. I2
CTTCTTGTACAAGACTAGCAATGCGTTGATTCACAACGTTCGGATCGGCCGTGAAATCCTCTAGGATTTGCTCAAAGGGAGATGGGAGATGGGTAAGAAACTCCACTTCATCACCAATTAGAACAAGTCTGTCTGTAGTTCCATTGACAATAAAGATCTGAACAAACAAAACCTCACCGGACGGTAAAATCATGGATTTTATTAAAGATGGGTTAGAATAATCTTCGATAACCCTTCGTAAGAAGTCTGAATTAAGCTTTTCTAGCAAGGCTTGTCCTTGGTTATTAGTCCGTGTAACTTGGTGCTCAGCATTAACCCGGATTATGGCATAGGGAAATTGGTCTAAAAGTTGTTTTTTCATGGTTGTGCTTTTTCTCCTTAGCCAAACTTATAGAGACAATAAAAAACCACCTATCATTATTGATACAATGTTAAAAATTATCTTAAAGTAGTTAGTAATTAGTCTTCATTATACACGATTTTTCCAGCATTTCTACTATAGTGATAGATTAGCGAATCGGTCTAACTGGAATGAGCTAAGGTCAATCCTGTCAGTTTTACCCTGCAAAATTAGATCTGCTACAATTCGCCCAATGGCAGGAGCATGCATAAAGCCACATCCGCTGAACCCATTAGCCAAAAAAAATCCCTTTAATTCTGGTGCCTCCCCGATAATCGGATGGAAATCAGGCGTTTGTTCACAAATTCCCGTATAAGTGCGAAGCCATTTTATATTAATGGTGGAAGGGATTGTCTCCATAGCTGTCTGAAAAAAATCTTCAGCCATCGATTTATCGACGACTTCTTCAAATCCAGGCCAGGTGTATTGATCGGTCCCACCCAATAATACTGTTTTACCGCTGGCCTCCTGATGTAAATATAAACCAGAGGCCAAATCCAAGATTAAAGGAGTAGCTTGAGGCACATCTCTAGGATTGCTGCAAACATTTCACTAGTCAATTGCAAATGGTTCCACAATCTCAGAACTCAACCCATGCAAAACATAGGATGAGAATACCAAGTCAAAATTTTTATTGGGGAGGTCTAATCCCTGTGTGGCATCCCCTTGCACAAACTCTATAACCTTACCTCTTGTAGATTTCTTGGCTGCTTTCAACATCTGCGCAGAAAAATCCACCCCCACCGCCTGATATCCCCGCTCGGCGAAGCAAGAGATAAAGGCCCCAGTACCACACCCAATATCCAGGACTCTACCTCCAGGGGGAATATTCAACAGCCCTTCGTATTGGTCGAGTATTGAGCGATAATTTCGGACCTGACCTCTAAAAAAGCGATTATAAACTGGGGCGATTAAATTAAATATTCGGGCGTGTTTTTCTAATTCTTTCAACGTGATTCCTCCCGAAAATCCTACATAAATTATTTCTAAACTTTTGTAAAAAGCATTGCTCTGTGTGCTAGGAACTATTTTCACCTTCTGAAAGATACGATGGAATAAATATATCATTAAAAGAAGTCATTGCACAGAAACTATGCAATGACTTCTTTAATGATTGTAGTACTGTTGCCATTCTTAACTACTCGCAACCGAGTCCACTCGACATCGAACATATCGATGTAAGGGGGTACCTGCAATTCGGTCGCGATTAGTGCTTTTAGTCAAACGATTTACACCTACACCGAATATCTTCCCGTTGAACTCTAACCCAAAGCCGTGCGGAATGATCACCATTCCAGGACGAGTGTCTGCGGTAGTTTCCAGCTCAATATTTAATGTCCCTGCCTCAGTGGTAACCTTCACGATTTGCTGGTCGCGTATACCCAACCGTTCCGCGTCGTCCAGATGCATGGCTAGGGTACAAGCACGACGTCCACGGTTCCACTCCGGATTGCGCATTAAGGTGTTAGCATTTTCATCCGTGTGTCTTCCTGCCATGAGAATAAACGGGTAATAGCCATCAGACTGCAATTGTTCTTCTTCAGACTTCGGAGTTATGCCTTTAACCCATTCTTCGACCTCGGGGATAAATAAGTTGATGCGGCCATCGTCGGTTTTTAGGTTAGCAAAGTTGTTGTCAGGGTCCACTTTTCCAATCCATAACCCTTCAGGGTGATCGAGGATGGCTTGGAAGATATCATCACCCATCGTGAGACCGGGTTTGAAGCCGGCTCGGGCTGCATTTTCCTTGAAGCTGCGGGGTACTGTTTGTAGCAAAGCCCACATCCAGGCTAAATTAAATGATCCCATTTCTTTGCCTAATGTCTTGGCCACCACAAAGGGCATTGTCGCCGCTACCTTGGGGTCAGATTGCATATATGCGTATAATGCCTGGCCATATTCTAGCCGAGATTTGCCCGCTGCAGCATAGAGCGATTCCGGGATGACTGGAATAAAGCCCAGTTTATCTGCCAGACGGGTTAAAATTTCACTTCCCTCAAGGGTTTCACCCTCTGGTTCCAAAATTGGCCTACGCATTTGGCAGTATATTTCAGGGTAATTCAGCTGAAAGTAAGTGGTATCCCAACGCTCGTATAGTGAGCGATCCGGCAAAACGTAATCCGACATCTTGGCCGTCTCCGTCATGGCGATATCGATAGTAACCAATAGATCCAGCTTTGAGAAGGCTTGTTCATAAGCCGTGGTGTCAGCAAAAGAGCGTATGGGGTTGCTGGAAGAAATCAGCACTGCACGTAAACGTTCCGGGTGGTCATTGTTAATTTCTTCAGGCATTACGTTGGGCGGATGCATGCCAAGAAGTGTAGGGAATCCAGTCTCCACAGTTTTCCAGTACTTTGTATTCCTGTCATCTGTGTGCGCACCCATAGTCATCAAATAACCTGGAACCACGTTTCCTCCTGGTACGAAAAGTCGCCCACAGATGGCGAGCAGAATAATCTCTAAATAGGTCGTCACTGAGCTATGCCTGCCCATCAATACCCCGAGGTCCGCATGAAGCGATGATTTACGAGTTGCGAAAAGCCGAGCCACTTCCTTGACCTGATCATAGTCCAGTTCACATACCCGGCAAGCCTCTCGGACATCAAAATCCCTAAACCAAGCGTCGATCTGCTCAAGCTGACTGACATGTTGGTCAATATACTCCTGGTTTTGCCATCCCTCCTGTAAGATGATGGCAATCAAAGCGCGAGTTAGAAGCGCATCGGTACCCGGACGCAAAGCGAGATGAATATCCGCTTTTGCTGCCGTCTCTGAACGTCGTGGATCTATGACGACTAATAGTTTGTCTGGGTCTTTGGACATCTTATCGAGAAACCGTCTGGCCTGAGGCATCTGATGGCTCATCCAACCGTTCCAGCCGATAGCTAGCAGCATATCGGTCCGGTCATGATCGAGGATGGTAAAATTGTATTGCCTCCCGATAGTTCGTCCATAACCCCAGAATAAACCAGTGAGCTCGCCTGCCAAGGCATTGTAGTAATACTTGGAGCCCAGTGAACGTAATAGACGTAGTCCAAAAACTGCTTCAGAATGACCACCCAGCCCACCCAGACCCATAAAAGCCAACGAACGGGGACCATGCTCATCGACGATGGACCGTAGTTTCTCCGCAATCTCAGAGAGTGCCTGTTCCCAGGAGATGGGCACGAAATCGCACCCTACTTTTTTTAAAGGCTGTGTAAGCCGGTCGTTGTGATGCTGGTAAAACGCGATATTGAGCCCTTTCCGGCAAGCATATCCCTGACTGCGGGGATTATCTTTGTCTGGCCTGACCTTAACAATTCGGTTGTTCTCCACCAGTGCCTCGAGGCCACAATTTTGACCACATAGTACACAACCAGTCTTTTTCCATTCACTCAAGTTAAACCCTCCCCTTCTCATTCCCCATTTCCATCAACCACTTGCCTGAACGTCCGCCCCTTTCTCCATCAGCTACTTTCTACACTTAAATTTTGCCATGAGACACATTGTATCTTCTACTCTATTTTCCTCAACGTTACATTAGGTATGTTTAGGTACCTCTCTAACGACGAAAGTCTGCCAAAACTCCTCTACTCGTTCAGGTGTGCCAACAAGCTGCATAGATTGAACATACTGATCTCGTTCAATCCGTTTGACAGCAAGGAATGTAGCCCATGCTTCAGGAGATACTGTCACCCTGACATCAGGATCTGCTTCCTCACCTTTACGAGTTGACCATTGTGCACCATCAAACGACAAGACATAGGTTCCACCGTGTGTGAAACACATCAGCCAAGTTGCTGGCTGTGGCAACTTACGGCCACGTTTATTGAGAGAATCCGTTATGACACCCATGGCCAGATCCGGGCGAACCACTTCTCCCTGCAATGGCGGTCTCATCGCGTGCCTTAGGCCCCACTCTTTCATTGCTTCCACCACAGGACGAAGGTCTTCTCCTGCTTGTGTTAATCTGTACCAGACTTCGCGATGCCCTGGCTGTTCCTCCCGTTCAACAATACCAGCCTCCTCAAGCTGTCGCAGGGTGAGTGTAAGCCCCTTTGGCGTAACGTTACTTGAGTACTGCAACAAGTCACTAAACCTTAGTGGCTTAGTCAGGAGGTCACGAATGATTGTAAACGACCATTTGCCGCCAATTACCTCTAGCGAAAAAGCTACAGGACAATAATGATTGTACTTTCGTGTCATTGTAATTACCTTTCTGAAATTAAGTATCTTAAGTATAGTATATTTATTATACTTATAATAAGATTTATAAGGCCGTCTGTCAAGATTACGTAATTAATTTGCTGGCATTTAAAACCGGATCCACTTCAAAACTGCCACCTTATTTTTACGCTCAACATAATTTGGCATTCTCAACGTATAGTGAAATAATAAAGTGTGAAAGTATGAATATATACCGATTGGAGCGTTGTTTCATGTCATTATGGTGATGGGTCGAGGGGCTTACGGATTTCAGTTATATTCCTACGGAACCCAATCTTTGATATAATGATCCATAATCAACAATAAGGAGAGTAATTATGTTTCGAACAATTCTTTGGTTCATATACTTTTGGATATACCTCATAGCCATTCAACCAGCCCTTATAAGAGTTAACCGCTTAGAGGAGCTGGGAGAAACCGCCGAACATGACCGGCTCACAAATCAAACGGCCAAGAAATGGGCTCATGCTCTCGTTAAGCTTGCAGGTGTTACGGTTGAGATCAGGGGGGAGGAGAACATTCCAACTGAAGGCTCAGTTCTATTTGTGAGTAATCACCAGGGAAACTTTGATATCCCTATTCTCCTAGGTTATATTGATAAGCCAAAGGCATTTATCGCAAAAATTGAGCTGCTAAAATTACCCTTGATTCGAACTTGGATGACTCATTTGAAATGTGTCTTTATGGACCGTTCAGATATACGGCAATCTCTTAAGGTCATTAACCAAGCTGCATCCCATCTTAAGGAAGGTTATTCTATGGTCATTTTTCCAGAAGGCACTCGAAGTAAAAGTGAATCTCTGGGAGAATTCAAACCTGGGAGCTTGAAGTTGGCATTAAAGGCTGGTGTTCCCATTGTTCCAATTGCGATTTGTGGTTCTTATAAGATAATGGAACAAAACGGCTTTATAATTAAGCCAGCCCATGTAGAGATAACTATTTTTGAACCCATCGCAACTGCCGGATTAACCAAGGAGCAATCATTGGAATTACCGGAAAGAGTCCGGGAAATTATCAAACATGGTTTATTGCGTTAGAATTACCATGTATTACATAAAATAATTTAAAGGAAATTTCGCTATTTCGTCGAATATTTACTAATGTTCCTATTACAAAAGTAGAAACAAAATGAAAGCTGAATCCAGATCTACCTGGAGCGGGGGACTTTTTTTATGGGGTGAAACGCGTAGCCATACGCGTCGGGCTTGCACCTTAATGCCCGAATCCGTCAACTAACCTCGCAAGCTATGAAAGGTGAAAAAATATGCATTTGTCTCCAGTCCTGTCACGGTTAAAAGGCTCACTAATTTACCAAATCAAACATTTTAATGAAACAGAGAAAAAAAGCTTATCCAACAATTTTTCCGCTACGCTCATCAAAGAATCTCTTGGAAATCCCCTAAAGTTATTGGTGGTTTATCGATTACAATTATCTTAATTGGCGGACTCACCTTTTATCTTTCGACAACAACTTCTGCGGCGGCCGTCATGATTAACGGTCAACAGATAGGTTTAGTCCAAAATGTTAATGCCGGCAAAAACCTTGTTGAAACGATTCTGAAACAAAAAGGCGAGCCATTTGGGCTGATAGCCAAAACTCATGATCAAATCGCCTATGAAAATGTCAGGGTTAATCCAGCCGTCTATCTTGAATCTACTTTGAGTGAAAAGACGTTGGAAGGTAAATTAAAGTTTTATCTTGAAGGTTATAAGTTAGAAGTAGACGGGTCTACGATAGCAATTCTGCCCAGCAAAGAAGATTCCGATAAAGTTCTTAAGGACTACGAAGAGTATTATGTTAAACCCAGTACCGAAAATAAGGTAACTTCCGTTAATTTTGTTGAAAAGGTAAGTGTTGAAGAGGCAGAAGTCCAGCCAGATCAAATAAAACAACTTGATCAAACGTTTAAAGAATTGATTGACGGTAAAATAACAACCAAGGATTATACCGTCCTAGCCAATGATTCTTGGTGGCTTATTGCCCGCAAAAATGATATGTTGACCGATGAAGTATTAGCAGGTAATCCGGGATCAACCAAAGAAACGAAGTTGAAGCCGGGCCAAATTGTAAAACTCGTTGCTTCTACACCCTATCTAACTGTCGTGAGTCAGGGAACGTATTCAGGTTCGGAAACAATCCCCTTTGATGTCGTAACAAAAACTGATAACAGTCTAGGAGTCGGCCAAACGAAAGTCATCACTCAGGGTAGTAACGGCGCAAAAATAGTTACATATTCGTATGTGCAAAATAATGGTATAGACGTTACCAAGAAGGTATTAGAGGAGAAAATCACTCAAACTCCTGTCAGCCAAGTCGTTGCTAAAGGCCCCAGTAGTCGGCCCGTCATGATTGCTTCTACTCTCTCGCGCGGAAGCAGTGGTTCTTCAAGCCTCGTAGACCGCGCACTAAGTTTACAAGGGACGTCCTACGTTTTTGGCGGAACCTCTAAAAACGGCTTTGACTGTTCGGGTTTTACTAAATATGTCTACGCAAGTTCTGGGATATCCCTTCCTCGGACATCCTTTGCTCAATTCGACTCGGGAAATCCAGTCAGTAAAGATAACCTTCAGTCAGGTGATTTAGTATTTTTTTCGACTTATGCTAGCGGTGCATCTCATGTGGGTATTTATATCGGGGGAGGACGTTTTGTTCATGCCAGTAACCCCAGTAGTGGTGTCAAAACATCTAGCCTTAGTGATAGCTTTTACTCTTCCCGTTATCTTGGAGCACGCAGGTATTAGAGAGCAAAACACAATATTTTAAGAGCAACAACATTCGCTGTTGCTCTTTTTCTTTAATCACATGAAAGAAAAAGAGGCTGAAGCACTTGCTCCAACCTCTTTTCTTGTTCTCTATTACTTCGTAATCAGCTCTAATACAACTGGGATACTCGCATCAACTTTTTCCCCTTTAGCTACTTTCAGGGCAGTTTCTAGGGCAGTTTTGCCAATTAGATCTGGTTTCTGAGCGACTGTGGCCGCCATTTTTCCTTCTTTAACGGCTTTCACAGCGTCATCTGTTGCATCGAAGCCTACCACCATGATGTTACTCTTGCCCGCTGCTTGAATAGCGCTGAGAGCTCCTAAAGCCATTTCATCGTTGTGTGCGAACACAGCTTGGATGTCTTTATTTCCTTGCAGGATGTTTTCCATGACTTTTAATCCTTTAGCACGATCGAAATCAGCAGGTTGAGAAGCTATGACTTTCACGCCGTCTTTACCATCCACAACATTATGGAAACCTTGGCCCCGATCACGGGCGGCAGATGTTCCAGCAATTCCTTGTAACTCCACAAGTTTTCCTTTATTGCCTAGGGTTTTAAGGATATAATCTGCAGCCATGCTGCCACCTTTGATGTTATCGGATGCAATATGAGAAACCACTTTACCACCATTGGAAGCACGGTCAACCGTGATGACTGGAATGTTTGCTTTGTTAGCTGATTCCACGGCTGATACAACTGCTGCACTATCCGTTGGGTTAATCAGAATCACACTGACTTTTTTCTGTATCAAGTCTTCAATATCGCTAATTTGCTTAGCGGTATTATCACGAGCATCTACTACTAACAGATCTGCACCAGCATCTTTAGCTGCTTTTTCAGCACCCTCTTTGAGGGTTACAAAGAAGGGGTTGTTCAACGTTGAAATCGAAAAACCAATCGTTATCTTACTGGCCTGTTTAGGTGCTTCTTTCTTTTCTAAATTAGATTGAGTCGTTCCACAACCAATGAGACTAATAGACATGAAAACTACGAGCATCATCATCCATATACTATATTTTCGTTTCATTTTTTTCTTCCTTTCTATTTGGGTGGCTAGCCACCATGTTTCCAAAAATGAGTTCCTGTAAAACATAATTCTAAGCCTTCGCATCCTCCCCCTCTAAGAGAACCTATATATCAACAACTGAGGAACCCATTGTTCCATTCAGTTAGAGATCCGCAAATCTGCCGGGTCTACTAGGTGGCTAACTCACTACTTCCCCTTCGACCGATCCAACAAGACCGCCAGCAGAATGACCCCGCCTTTGACGACCTGTTGGTAAAAGGATGAGACATTCAAGAGATTTAAGCCGTTATCGAGAATCCCAATAATCATGGCCCCAATTAAGGTTCCCGCGATCCACCCTTTACCTCCCGAGAGACTCGTGCCCCCTAAGACCACGGCCGCAATCGCATCAAGCTCATACGATGTCCCTGCCGTTGGTTGAGCAGAATTCAAGCGCGAAGTTAGAATAATCCCGCTCAAAGAAGCCAGCAAACCGCTAATACTGTAAACAAGGATTTTGACTCGTTTCGTATTGATACCGGAAAGTCGCGTTGCTTCTTCGTTTCCCCCTAAGGCGAAAACGTGGCGTCCAAACGATGTGAATTTCAAAACGACATAGAGTGCCCCAAAGGCTACCAACATCCAAATCACGGGCATCGGAATTTGGAAGAGATACCCTCGTCCAATCATGCCAAACGAGTCTGGAAGTCCAGTGATCGGTTTTCCCTCTGTATAAACCAAGGTTAAGCCACGGAAAATTGTCATTGTCGCCAGAGTGGCAATAAACGGTGCGACTTTTCCTCGAGCAATGACGACCCCATTTATTGTCCCCATCAACGTCCCAGACAACACACCTACCCCAATTGCGAGCCATGAATTCGTACCTGTAGCCATCATCCCTGCAGCAAATGCACTCGAAAGTGCTATAATTGAACCGACAGAGAGATCGATCCCTCCCGTCAGAATGACAAACGTCATTCCGTAGGCAATTAGGGCATTAATTGAAACCTGACGGAGTACGTTAAAAATATTGCCCACGGTCAGAAAGTCAGAATTGACAATTGATAAGATGAAGACGATGAGAATCAAACCCACGAGAGGTCCCATGCGCTGCAGAATCCCACTTTTCCCTCGGACTTTACCCATGACTTTTCCCTCCTGTTGCAGCAACCATAATCGTTTCTTGTGTTGCGTTTTCGCGCGAGAATTCTCCAGTGATTCGTCCTTCGTGCATGACCAGTACTCGATCGCTCATTCCGAGGACCTCCGGAAGTTCTGAGGAAATCATGACGATGGCGACCCCTTTTTGAACGAGCTGATTCATCAAGTCATAGATTTCCCGTTTCGCCCCGATATCCACACCCCGAGTCGGTTCATCTAGGATTAAAACTTTAGGTTGCGTCGCCAGCCACTTACCGATTACGACTTTCTGCTGATTTCCTCCACTTAAAGAACTCACCAATTGCCCGGAATGATGAACTTTAACGTTCAGCTTCTTAATACTATCTCCCACAAAATCCTGTTCCATCCGATGACCGATAAACCCCAAGCGCGATAGTGAGCGCAAATTAGGCAACGCTAAATTTTCCCGAACTGAGAGATCGGAGACAAGACCCTCTCCTTTCCTATCCTCAGTAATCAACGCCATACCAGCCTTAATCGCATCGGCAGGGCTATTAATCCTCACCAGTTTGCCATTCACGTAGATCTTCCCTTGATATTTCCCTACACCAAACAGAGCTTTGGCCAATTCTGATCGACCGGATCCCATCAAACCCGCAATTCCAAGGATTTCTCCAGCCCGCACACTAAAGTTGATATCATAGAGTTTTCCTGCTTGAGCTAGCGCCTCCACACGAAGACGCTCTTCCCCAATGTTCGTTTCTACCTTAGGGAAACGCTCTTTGATCTCCCGACCAACCATCATTTGCACTAACTCGTCCATCGTGGTGACATTCGTATCCCGGGTACCTATATAACGCCCATCCCGCAACACAGTGATCCGATCACTGATTTGGAAGATTTCCTCCATACGATGGGAAATGTAGATCATTCCTACTCCTTGGGTCTTCAAAGTCGCTATCAGCTGGAAGAGTTTCTCGATTTCTCGTTTGGTCAAAGCCGCCGTCGGCTCGTCGAGAACCAGAATTTTGGCGTGCATGGAAAGCGCTTTAGCAATTTCCACCATTTGCTGCTGTCCAACCGATAGTTCGCCCACCAGACTATCTGGATTCAAATCCATCCCCAGTTGCTGTAAATAATTCTTCGCTTCTGAACGCATTCTGGGCCAGTTTACAAATCCCGTCCGACCCCATTTAAACTCGCGTCCTAAAAACATATTTTCTAAGATGGATAGATCGGGGATCATGTTAAGTTCCTGATGGATGATCGCCACTCCCAAACCTTGCGCGGTTTTAGGCGAAGATGCCACGGACTCGGTTCCTTGAATCTGAACAGAGCCGGCATCCTTACTATAAATTCCAGATAGGATTTTCATCAGGGTTGATTTACCCGCTCCATTCTCTCCCATCAAGGCATGGACTTCCCCTTGGCGGAGCGAAAATTGGACGTTTTCTAACACCTTGACTCCACTGAAGCTCTTATTGATGCCCTCCATCGTCAAGAGATCCGTCATACCTGAATCCCTCCTTTGAATTTTTAGAAGATCACGCCCGCCTCAAGCACGACATTGGCATAGGGAGTAAACTCACCCGTGCGGATCACAGCCTTGGCCTGATGAGTTAAGGCTTTCAACTCTTCATGCGTGATGACCTTGATCTGAACACCGGGTAACACTGCGATCAGTTCTTCCTTTTTAGGAGCGCTTGCCGTTCCCATTTCTTGCGCCACATAAGCCTTTTCCACACACATTTCCTGAAGAACGGTCTCCACCGTCTCAATGAACGATGGGACTCCTTCTTTTAAAGCTAAGTCAATCCTTTTGACATGAGGAGGAATCGGTAACCCTGCATCCGCTATGACAATCCTATCCATATGCCCAAGCTGGCTAATCACTCGGGAAATTTGACTGTTTAAAATTCCAATTTTCTTCAATTTTCATGCCTCCTAAAATACGCTTCTACCTCGGCCAAGGTTGGCATCCCGCCCTGGGCTCCAAATTTAGTAACGGCTAGGGCCGAAACTTGAACAGCAAATTCCGTGGCTTCTCGAATAGATTTCTTCTGGGCTAGAGCATACGCCAAGCCAGCATTAAAGGCATCTCCCGCTCCCGTAGTATCCACCACAGGGACCTCATGACCCGAAACTTTAAGCAAGTTGCCGCCTTTTTCCATGAGAGCAACTCCCTCAGCTCCCAGAGTCGTGACACAACATGAAACTCCAACCTCCAATAATCGCTCAATTCCTTTAGCAATCGTAGACTCTTCGGACAGTCTTGTTAGCGAGGCTAGTTCGGAACGATTGGGGGTTAAATAATCCACCTTACTGAGTAGATCTTCAGAAAGGCTTTGGGCTGGGGCGGGATTGAGCATCACAATCTTCCCATGCTTTCGAGCCAGCTTGATTGCATACTCTACTGTCTCCAGTGGAATCTCTAATTGTAGGAGCACAAGATCCGCTTCGGCAATTTCCCCCTCATACCGATCTAAATCTTCAGGTAAACACTTGGCATTCGCTCCTGGAACGACCACAATACTGTTATCCCCTTCGGCTAGGAGAATCGAGGCGACGCCTGTAGCTTCTGAATCGAGCACCCTAACGCTGGAAGTATTCACTCCATCCTTTTGTAGGGCCTTCAGGAGTTCCTCCCCAAATGAATCTGACCCAACTGCACCGATCATGGTGGTCTCAGCGCCTAAACGGGCTAAGCCCACCGCTTGGTTTGCACCTTTGCCACCGGGAACGAAATGAATTTCTTCCCCCATTACAGTTTCCCCACGTTTAGGAGCACGCACGGCCTTAACGACTAAATCCATATTTAAACTACCAATGACGACAATCTTGGGCCGTAAGTCCATTTAAGTCTCCTCCTTGCGTGTCGATTTTCTGGGAATTAATCTGACGTCTAGTTCTCTGAGCGTATTCTCACGGATCCCGCTCTCGATCTCGTCCAACAAAATCCTGGCAGCTAATCCTCCCATTTCATAGACGGGCTGGGCCACGGTCGTTAATTCCGGTTCTGTAATCTCGGTTAAGCCAATTCCATCGAACCCGCAGACTTTAACCTGTTCTGGGACTCGAATTCCTCGATCATGCAAGGCTTTGAGAGCCCCGACCGCCATGAGATCATTTCCGGCAAAAATTCCATCCAGGTCAGGATGACGGGCAATAAGCTGTTCTACCGCATTCCGGCCACTCTCGATATCAAAGTTCCCGGATACCATCAGACTAGGCGAATATCCCTTTAATCTTCCGGCGGCTTCCTCATACCCGAGCAAGCGATCTCGAGCCGTGATAAATTCCTGTGGTCCATATATATGAGCGATTCTCTGACAGCCCTGTTCTATTAGATGCTGAACGGCGAGTTTCGCCCCTTCTCGGTTATTGGAACGTATCACTGGACAGGATGCAGTATTTAGGCCTCTATCCAACAATACAATCGGGATTCTGTCGTTTCTTAACGACTCGACATCCTCTTCACGAATCGTATTGGAAGCGAAAATGAAGCCATCCACATACTTTTCCCTCAGGACCTTGATATAAGAACTTTCTTTTATGCCCAGATCATCTGAGTTGCCTAAGATAACCGTCAGGCCCTTCTTATGAGCAACATCCTCTACCCCGCGGGCCAAAGCAGGAAAAAATGGATTTAAAATATCTGGCAAAATTAAGACAATGATCCCCATCTTCTTGCCCGCCAGGCCCCGAGCCACAGCATTCGGTACGTAGTGAAGCTGCTCGATCGCTTTCAGTACTTGTCCTGCGGTCTCAGAATTCACAGAGTCCTTTTGGTTAATCACTCGGGAGACCGTAGCAACAGACACCCCCGCTAAACGAGCAACATCTCTAATCGTCGCCAATGGACCACACCCTCTATCCATTTCATTGTAATCGGTTACATTTAATTATACCCGTGTTCCATTTTTCTTTTACACGAAGGCCTTACAGCCTAACATACCATCATATAGTTCTTAGAACCACGCTCTTAATGGGCATTACAGGCTTTCCAATTAGAGTCTTAGCCACTTTATAAGTATGCCGCAGGTTATAATGTAAACGGTTACATAGTCTTATTCGATTTTAACGTTTTCAGAATGCACTGTCAATACCTATTTCAGATTTAGATTGCCCAATAGTGATGATTTTAATAGAGACAATTTACCCTTCAACATGAAAATGATTTCTTAGGAAACGGAAGCACCGTTTCTTAAGAAATCATTATAGTTTCAGATAGCATTATTCTGTACAACAGCTCTCTTTTAATAGCCCAATGTTAAATAGGGGCACCAATGGTGTGGCTCTTTTTTATTCCTTGTTTATATGAAAGGCAACAGGATCTCCACCCGAACCCCACCCTCACTCCGATTTGCAGCGGATATCTTTCCCCCATGCTGATCAAGGATGCGGTGTACAACGGATAACCCTAATCCGGTCCCTTTCTCCTTCGTCGTAAAAAACGGATCATAGATATAGGGCATGGCTTCTGCTGGAATGCCGGGTCCCTCGTCACTGACGGCGAAGCCTACAAAGCCATCCTGCTGAACCCACTCTAGAAGAATCACACCGCCCTCCCCCTGGGCATGAATAGCATTTAGTAAGATATTGAGAATGACTTGTTTAATTTGATCCGGGTCCACCTCAACCTCATGTTCGTCAATGAGATTTTGCGTTCGTTCTAACTCAATATGGTTTTGCCGCAGAGCGGGCTGGATCAAGCTAACACCTTCGTCCAAAAGTGTCCCCAGCGTAATCCGTTCACGTATCGGTTCTTTAGGCCGAGCAAAGCTCAGAAACTCACTCACCAAACGGTTTAACCGTTCACACTCTTCCAGAAGTACGCGACAATATTCCGAAACGACTTCATCGTCGTTTTTTTCCTGGGCCAGCATTTGAATGCTCACTTTCATAATCCCCAAGGGATTGCGTATTTCATGAGCTAAGCCGGCGCTCATATGCCCCAGCGCGGTTATTCGTTCCGTTTGCCGGATCTCACCTAATAATCGTTCGCGCTCCTGCCCTTCTTTCTTTAACTTCTCCACCAATTCCTTTTGAACTGTTAGAGCGATCTGATATTTACGTTTCGCCCTCCGTTCCTGTCCAGTCAGAAATCCTGTTAACCAGCCAATGATGTTAATCAAGGCGATTTCCACCCATTGTGTATAGATGGCGGATGGGTCCAGGGCATGGAAATGCGTCATAAACGGTAAAATGAGGAGCGTAATGACCAAGCCAGATAGGATCCCCCCTGCAGGCCCAAAACGCATGGCCGCATAAATCACCGGAAGATAATACGCAAATTGCAGTAAAATATGGAAATTCATTTCATAATGGTAATTCGTGTAGTGAATAATCGTCAGAATCGTCACGACAAGCCCAATAGCAATGAGGTCAAAGAGAGCCCGGGCACGGTTTCGCGCAGGGGGCTCAGGTATGTGATTCAGCAAAAGAAAACCTCCACCCTATCTTTGTTTCCTTGAACCAAACGTAAAAACCTTTTTCCTAGATCCCCCAGTGAGGATCTATTCCGTATTTCTCTAAACGGTATAAAAAGGCGTGCCGAGAAAGTCCTAACTGTTTGGCAGCCTTGCTTTGGTTACCTCCCGTTTGTTCCATGGCCTGCTGGAGAAAGGATTTCTCAATTTCTTCGAGGGATACCCCTTCTGTCGGTAGCTCAAAGGATCCGGGTCTCTTCTCCTCTTTTGAAGGAGTGTTAAAAAAGGGCACCCCCTCCGCCCCAATTACTGCCCCTTGGGAAATAATAACCATACGTTCTACCACATTTTCCAGTTCACGAACGTTTCCCGGCCAGTGATACGCCATGAGTTGAGTAAGGACTCCTTGACCAAAAGTCTTGCTTTGCCCATAGGTTCTTAGTTTCTTTAAGAAATGTTCAGCAAGATAAGGGATATCCTCCCGACGTTCCTTTAAGGGAGGGATAAAAATAGGAAAAACACTGAGGCGATAGTACAGATCCTCCCGAAAACGCCCTTCCTGGGCCTCTTTCAGTAAATCTCGGTTCGTCGCCGTGATAATCCGCACGTCCACCTTGATAGTCTTCTCACCGCCGACCCGCTCAAACGTCCGATCTTGAAGAACCCTTAACAATTTAGCTTGAACGTTAAAAGACAGCTCGCCAATCTCATCGAGAAAGAGTGTACCTCCATCGGCTAACTCGAAACGGCCCGTTTTTCGGGCATGTGCTCCTGTAAACGCTCCTTTTTCATGTCCGAACAGTTCGCTTTCCAGCAAGGTCTCCATCAGTGCCGCGCAATTCACTCGAATAAACGGCCCGTCAACACGTGGGCTTAAGGTATGGATAGCGTTGGCTACCAGTTCCTTTCCCGTGCCCGACTCCCCTTGAATAAGTACCGTTGCTGGCGTTGGAGCAACCCGTTCAACTAGATGTTTAACGGCTTGCATTTCCTCACTTTTCCCCACTAACTGCCAAACACCGTGCTGAGCCTCTCCTTTCAAATAATCAACCTGCTCGCGCAAGCTTTCTACTTCAAAGGCCTTAGCTACCGTGATCAGCAGTTCGTCTATATCAAAAGGTTTCATCAAATAATCTTGAGCTCCAGCCTTCATGGCTTCAACTGCTGTGGAGGTGCTTCCGTGTGCAGTCATCATGACCATCAGTAAATCCGGATAATTCTCTTTCAACATACGCAGAACACTTAAACCGTCCATCTTCGGCATTTTTAAATCTAAAAGTACAAGATCGGGACGCTCCGCCAGAGCCCGATCTAAGGCGAGTTGTCCATCCTCCACTGTTTCCACTTCATAACCAGCTTTTGTTAAGGCCCGTTCTAGAACCCAACGCATATTAGCTTCGTCATCAGCAATTAAAACCCTTCGCATGTTCATCCTCCTCGACTGTGGGATTTCCCGCACCTTAGTGTGTGAAATCCCACAGTTTTTTAGCCTAAACTTAATTATTTCATTTTCATCATGAGCTCTAAATCTCTTATCGGAATTCTCTCAAAAAAATTTGAATCTCCAACAAGTTTAAGACTCTTTCCAATTAGAGTCACTCGAATATACGTTATTAAGTGATGTTCCTCTATTTCCAAGACTTCCACTTCTATAAGCGGGAGTTCCATGTTTAGCTTTAGCTGAACGAGTTTACTGATAGTAGAACTTCGTGCTTCGAGCCTCGAAGTTGGCACAGTCTTTGCATATATCCCAACCCAGAATAAATTTTCTAGGAGTGCGCTTCATGAGAAAGAAATTATTATCACTTATAGTTTTAGCCCTATTCTCTTTATTGATTTTTACCCTTCCCGCATTTGCTGATACAGAACCGGCCTCATCCAACAGCATGTCAGACATGAACATGTCTGACACCCCTTCTTCTACGTCTGAACATAGTGATATGGATGCTACCCTACCCGATAACAGTAAGTTCAAAGTAGATGTACAATTTACCCCTAACTAGAAACTTTCTTAAGTTTAAACCCCTCAAGTGGTTTTTGCAAAGTTCTAATCTACTACACATTCATAGGGCTATTTGGAGTACATCTTGAGGGGTCAACCGACTTCGTTTCTGACCGACAATCCAAATAATGCAATACATCCTAGTCATCGCCGGAACTCTCGGTTCTCTTTACACTGCCTATCGGATTGCTAAAAAGAACTAAATTCTAAGAATACCTTCAGGTGGAGTTTAAACTCCACCTGAAGTATGGTTCAATACTATCTATAGTTCCTAAATTAATTTTTACAAGGAGGAAGTTCCAATGGAAAATAACCGTGCGGATAAAAACAAGAAATTTACACAACCCCAAAAGAGCAAAACAGCGCTTTTCAGTATAGTTGGTCTTTTAGCAGTAATCATAATGACAGCTTCCTATTTTTTATTTGCTAACAACGATAGTACTAGTTCCTCTGTCAAGGCAGCTGTGGACATCGGACAGAAAATAAATTATAGTCCTAACGATAAACTACAGCAAACCGTTGTGGAAAGTAAGGTTGAAAACGGGAAGGCAATTGTTGCAACGCTTAGTACAGTTAAAGAGAAAAAATTTATTTGGACAGAGTATAAAGCGAACGGTAAGAGAATTCCTTTAACAGCCTTTATTCAACCCGATGGAAAAGTCATGGTGGCTGTTAGTTACTGTGAACCTTGCAAAGGAGAAACCTTTCACATCACTGGTAACCAAATAGTTTGCAACGTCTGCGGAACGACCTGGGATCTTCAGACACTCAAAGGATTAAGTGGGGGTTGCCAATCATATCCTCCGGATGCACTGACCTACTCTCTAAACGGGGACAATCTAGAGATTCCACAAACCGTTTTAGATGCTTGGGCACCTAGAGTTTAATTTTAGAAGACTACCAATCATTGAATGAATAAGAATGAACGCATTCGTTTTACGGGTGCGTTCATTATAACAAGTATTGGGTTGAGTGATTTAGGAGGAAAAGCAAAATGTCTTTAATCAAGGTCCACGAAGTTACCAAGACCTATAAAGGTGGGGACGGGGTTGTTGAGGCACTAAAGACTATTAATTTAGAGATTGCTGAAGGAGAATTCTTAGCCCTGATGGGCCCTTCTGGCTCGGGGAAAAGCACCTTGCTGAGTGTTCTGGGCGGGCTAAATCCGCCCACTACTGGTAAACTTATGATCGACGATATTGATGTTTACGCCTTAGCACCTGAACGGTTAGCCGATTTTCGGCATGAGTACGTTGGCTTTGTTTTCCAACAATATCAACTGATTCCTTATCTTACGGCCTTGGAAAACGTCTTGCTCCCTCTGGCGATAACCTCCCGCCCGGCTAAAGAACAACGAGAAATGGCTCAAACTGTCCTCGATAAAGTTGGCTTAAGTAGCAAATCTCTCAGGTTACCCAATCAATTATCGGGCGGCGAACAAAATCGAGTAGCTATTGCCCGGGCGATCGTTAATGAACCCGCAATTATCTTTGCTGATGAGCCCACAGGTAGCCTAGACTCAAAAACGGCCATGGAACTGTTGGAACTATTTCAGACCCTCAACCAAAGTGGTTTAACCATGATTATGGTGACTCATAACCAAGAAAACCTAGAATGGGTCTCTCGCGCAGTTTATATCCGTGATGGGACTTTAGAGGCCTAAGGGGGAAAAGTATATGCGTTTAACAGAAATAGCGCTTCAAAACCTGCGCCGTCGTAAAATGCGCTCTGCTTTATTGGTTATTAGTGTCGTTATCGGGGTAGCTTCGATTATCTTCCTCTTTACGACAACCAAAGCCATGAAAGAAGATGTCGCCAATAAACTTGATCAATATGGTTCTAATATTCTCATCCTCCCGGATACTGGGGAAGCCATGACCTTTGGCGGGATAACGGTTGAAGCTCCGACTCAGGTCAAAGAACTAGACATGTCCCTCATTCCGCTAATGAAAACCATAAAAAACAAGGAAACATTGGCTACAATAGCACCTAAACTTTTAATTGATACTAAAATTAAGGGACAATCAATTTTGTTACTGGGAGTTGATTTTAAACAGGAATTGCACCTTAAAAAGTGGTGGAAACTGAATGGTCTCGCCAAAGGCCAAATCCCATCAGCCAACGAAGTCATCTTAGGGAGTGAGGTTGCTACTTCCTTGGGGCTTAACCCTAAGCAAACTATAACGATCAAAGAGCAGGAATTTAAGGTGGCTGGGATCATCCAACCTACAGGGTCGACAGAAAATGACCAAGCTATTTTTATGGACTTAGCTATGCTCCAAAAACTGTCGAATCGACCCAATGCCATCAGCCTCATAGAAGCTGCCGCTTTATGTTATACCTGTCCAATCGAAGCAGTTACACAGCAATTAAGTGCCAAATTACCTGGTACCAAAGTGACTGCGCTTAAATCGACTCTAGAATCTCGAGATGCTACAGTCAATAGGTTCAACCTATTTGCTAGAGTCGTTGCTTTAATACTCTTCCTGGCCAGTAGTCTCGTGATAACTATGACTATGAAATCCTCGGTTGAGGAGCGGACTCGGGAAATCGGCATTATGAGGGCGATCGGTTTCCGGAAACGACATATCATCCAAATCATTCTAACTGAGGCGGGCTTATCAGGTAGTTTAGGTGGGCTATTAGGTTACCTTCTTGGGATGGGTGCGGCAATGCGGTACGGCTCTGTTTTAGTTAAGACCCAAGTTCATATCCCTTGGCAATCTAATTTGTTCGTCTATGCATTACTTACCTCTCTTCTAATTAGTCTAATAGCAAGCCTTAACCCTGCTTGGAAAGCAGCTAGACTTGACCCAATTGAATCTTTGCGTTATATGTGATTTCAGAGGTCGGAGGTCGGAGACAGGGCGTGAAGTCTGAAGTCGAACATCACGCCTCGCGTCTCTAACATCGATTTAGGAGGACTAGATGACACTAACCGATATTGCTATCCAGAATTTACGCCGACGCAAAGGGAAAACTGTCTTTTTACTTCTAACGTTCATATTAGTAATCGGCATATCTGTCACTCTTAATACTCTATCTAAAAGCATGCAAGACGATTTACAAAAAAGTTTAACTCAATATGGTGCGAATGTCGTAATTACCCCTAAGTCCGAACATTTTACTCTTAGTTATGGTGGACTCTCTGTTCCTGGAGTTGATTACGAAATCAACCATTTAAACTATGACGTATTAACTAAAATTGAAACTAGTCAAGATCTTATGCTCAGTGGAATTGCACCCAAAATAATTGGTTCTGCCGCTGGGACTAGTAAGCGTTATCTTATCATCGGAGTTGACTTTCCCCGCGAACTAAAAATGAAACCATGGTGGCATATTAAAGGATTGCAGCCCGGTGACCGAGAAGTTATTATCGGTTCGAATCTTGCACGCCAAGAAAATCTTGTTGTTGGAAGCACTCTAGAACTCAACCTCCAGAAATATCCCATTGTTGGGATGATGCAGGAAACTGGCGGCTCTGAAGATAATGGGATATTCACAAATTTTGCGACGTCTCGAATAATTACCGGACTAGATTCTTGGTCTATGATTGAACTTAATACGGCTCAACCGAATGTAACAGTTGCTCGCTTGAATGAACTATTCCCGGAGGCCAAAGTCGCCGAAATATCCCAACTGGTTCAGAGTACTAAGGAAAGTGTCGATCGCTTTTCAAGTTTCTCCCTAATAGCGTCCACTCTGTTAGGCGTTATTGGTGTATTGATTGTGTTCGTTACGACGATGGGTAACATTAATGACCGTGTGGCCGAAATCGGAGTCTTCCGAGCCATCGGTTTTCGCCGTCGTCATATTCTATCTATTCTAATTCGAGAAATCTCCTTGATTAGCCTTACCGGAGGGGTTCTGGGATATCTCTTAGGTGAAATCACCCCCACTCTACTCGGTCCAATTGCTTTTCAAAAAACCGTTTCGTTTCAATTTCACCCCTTGGTGGCTTTGGTTGCAGTGAGTGCCTCTGTCTTAATAGGAATTGTCTCTCTTGTTTTCCCTGCTAGGAGGGCCGTTCAGCTAAATCCTTTAGATGCACTTTCCTATATTTAAGAAATTCGAATTGATTGATATCCTTTGTGTAAAGAAAATATATTCGATCTTTAAAAGACAGTTGTCCGGAAACTTACGTTTAAACCACAGATCCCTCTGAAGCCCGCCAGTGTTCCACAAAAAATCAGGTTAGAAATTATGGGAGAAACAGCTTCCCTTCGTCAATCAGTTGAAGGTTCTTGAAGGTAAGGGCTATCTTTTAAACACCCAGAAAAGCGACGCAGTTTAGGGTTTTCATGGAGTAAAACATCGTTGGGGTTATTGGGGCTCATTTATTACCCATCTTGCTTTTGTTGTTTTAGTAATAGGGGCATTATTAGGGAGCGCCTTTGGTTTTAAAGGATATCTTATGACCAGTGAGGGAAATATGGTTCCCATCCAATCGATTCAAGTCAGTAAAGGTCGGGTAACCTAGGATTTTAATGTCTTTTGGCTGGCAAGGAAAAAGAGCTGCTTGGATGGCTGTCTTCGGATTTTCTTGGACTAGGAACCAAATGGTCCTAATGCTGATCGACTAAAACAGCTTAATCCCCAGACTAAAGATAAACTGGCTTCACAACAAAAAACCAATACTCCCGGTGCGAATACCCAAAGTAATAAGACACCGTAATTCTTTCTTCGTTCTTAACAAGATCATCCATTCTAGGATTGATGAATGACTTATGCGGTAGGCCAAGGTATACTATGGTATAGCCTTATTGCTCTTTGCTCTTTGCTAATAATCTTGGTCATTGGTTACCGCTGATAATACTTCTTTGTACGAACACAGCAAAGTTTGGAAGGAGTCTTTCAATTTATGAGGATTTTACTAGTCGATGATGA
The DNA here is from genome assembly GCF_000960765.1 of Desulfosporosinus sp. I2. Lineage (GTDB taxonomy): Bacteria > Bacillota > Desulfitobacteriia > Desulfitobacteriales > Desulfitobacteriaceae > Desulfosporosinus. The sequence goes on from NZ_JYNH01000064.1 coordinate 21,821, forward strand.
AAAAAAGATTACAACCGTGCTCAAAGCTTACCTTCAACAAGAAGGTTTTCAGGTTAGTACCGCCATTAACGGCCTTATCGCTCTAACCATGTTTAAGGAGAACCCCTTCGACTTACTCATCTTAGATCTGATGCTTCCTAGTATGTCCGGAACGGAGATTTGCCAAGAAATTCGAAAAATATCCTCCGTCCCCATCATCATGCTCACCGCTAAAGTTGAAGAAGAGGAACGCATCCGGGGGTTAAGTATTGGTGCCGATGATTACATCACGAAACCTTTTAGCCCTCGTGAAGTGGTCGCTCGGGTCCGGGCCGTTCTGCGTCGAACTAGTAACGAAACTGCACTGTTGGCGGACGTGGTCTCTTACGACAACGGTCTTACTATTGACAATATACAGCATGAAATTCGACTTCATGATCAGGAGGTCTTTCTAACCCCAACCGAGTTTAAAATTCTTGGAGCCTTAGCGAAACACCCTGGTCGGGTATACTCACGGGGGCAACTGGTTGAAATTGTTCAAGGGCATGCCTTTGACGGAGACGACCGCGTGATCGACGCTCATATTAAGAAGATCCGCCAAAAAATAGAAACCACCCCCAGTGATCCTCAAATCATTTTGACCGTTTACGGATTCGGCTACAAGTATAATCCAAGCATGGGGGAATAAAATGCGCAAAAAGCTATTTCTCTCAACACTGATCATCGCGCTTATCACCTTAACTTTCAGCATGCTTGCCGTAAATCTAGTCTTCCATCAACAATTTAGTGATTATCTAACCAAGACGAATGAAGCAACCTTGGAACAGTTACCCACACGTCTAAGTTCCCTTTATCAGAGCAAGGGGTCGTGGGATCCTACGTCTCTGGATGAAATTAGCCATACCCTCCCGATTGGCACGGTCGTCACTCTGGACTGATCCGAGCGGTAAGCTTATCGCCACGTTAAGTAATATGATGGACGACATGATGCATGCTCAAGGCGGAATGAGCATGGGCATGGGCATGAGCATGTCCTCTTCTTCCATTGGTAATGAATAAGGCGAAAGGCATTGTCATGAAGATCTCGAAAAAGGTCACCATCCTTTACACTGAACGAGGTGACTATTTAGAGATTAAAACACCGAAGGCCACTCCCGTTCTCGGACAAGTTATTGAAGTAGATCTACCTGGACGTAAACCGTTAAGTCAAAGATTCTTTAAATTGAGTTCTATTACTGCAATCCTGCTTCTCGCTTTGAGTCTCGGTGTATTCAACATAGTCTCAGGCGCAAATACCGCTGTGGCAGCCGTCGTGGTGGATATTAACAATAGTAAAGAACTAATCGTTAACCGTGATGCCAAAGTTCTTAAGGTGATCGATTTAACTCAAGGGTCCAAAAATTTTCCAGTGAACCCGCAACTTCAAGGCAAAGACATCTAGGTAAAACGTCAGAGATTGCTTGCGGCAAGGCCGTGATTAATCTAATGGACAGGCTGTTTGCTAAAGAATCGGTCCACAAAAAGTGCTGAGGATTATTCTCAGCACTTTAATTATACTATAATTCATTTTTCCTTAAACACTTGTGCTGAATATCTCAATCTACTTACAATTGACCCACTTCCTGATACACAATGTCTGGGCCCTCTCGATGAGTTGCTGAAGTTTGAATCGGAAATAGATGAGCTGGCCCTTTATGCTTTTGATACCTTTGTGAAATGCCGAGAACAGCTTTACGAACTTAAGACGGATGAACTAAAAAGGATGACTTTTACGCTACTAAAAAAGGCGAATTTGATGGCCGAGATTTCTGTGGAGGAACTTGAGCACAGGAACCGTGAGTAATGAAGATAGTAGAAAATAACTCCAGCGAGTCAAATGAGTAAAAAGCGAGAAGAAGAGGGATCCTGAATATAAATCGGGGTCCCTTCTTCATGAGAAATTCATAACTTTTTCATGAGATGATCGTATCCGAGAGTTACACTAAGGACATGGAAAAACAGCAAGTGAACTCGTTCGGGCCTGCTGAATAGACTATAAGTCGTGAGGGACATGGAGACTTGGATAGTCGTCAAGCCAAAGACCTGGAAATTATCCGTACACTTTTATCAACAACAGCGAACCATATACACCCAACGGGTAATTTTATGGATCAGCTTAGTTGGGATCCCTTTAATGAAAGTATCAACTTTCACCAAGCTGGTAGAAGATTACAAGAAGCGCTTTGGTTATTATCCAGAGGCCGTATTAGCGGACCAAATCTATCGAAATCGCGAAAATCGGTCTTTCTGCAAGGCTGGGGGTATTCGTCTGAGTGGGCACGCTTTTGGGCGAACTAAAGTAGGCGAAGAAAAGCATAGTTTAAAAAAGAGTGCAGGATATCCTTAGATAACCTGATTATGTTATGGTTTGAAAATTCGGGGTCTGTTTAGCAAACCCTAATTCGAAGGGAGAATAAGTAGTGAGCACAGACAAAAAATGGGCGATGGTAATTGATTTGCAGAAATGTATTGGTTGTGACGCTTGTACAGTGGCCTGTAAAGCAGAGAACCGCACTCCGCCGGGAGTGACTTACAATATCGTAATTACGGAGGAAAGGGGAACTTTCCCCAATGTTACCAAGGTTCATTTGCCTAGACCCTGTATGCAGTGTGACCAGCCCCCCTGTGTTCAGGTTTGCCCGGTAAAAGCGACCTATAAACTGGAAAACGGGATAACCGCTATTGACTATGATCGTTGTATCGGCTGCCGCTACTGTATGACAAGCTGCCCTTATGGAGCTAGGTATTTTGACTTCGGTCTGGATTACAGCCAGGAGATGGTTGGATATAACGAGGTACAGGCACCGGAATACGGCATTGACAGAGGTAAGCGGGAAAACGGCAAGTCTCCAATAGGGAATGTACGCAAGTGCACGTTCTGCTATCATCGGTTGCAGCGTGGAGAAGAACCGGCTTGTGTTGAGGTTTGTCCGGGAGATGCCCGTTATTTTGGCGATCTTAATGATCCTGAAAGTGTGGTTTCTAAATTGGCAGCAAGCCCAAGGGTATTTGTTCTCAAGGAAGAAATGGGGACTAAACCCAGGGTCATCTACCTGAAATGATGTTAAACAATAATAGGAGGATGTAAGTACGGTGAAAAGCAGCGAACGATTGACTAAAGCCTGGTATGGCGTACTTGTTTTGTTAATGGCGTTTGGCGGCTGGGCGATTATCGAAAGAGTTCAAGCCGGATTGGTCGTTACTAATTTGACCAGTGATATGACCTGGGGGGCTTGGGTAGCATTTTATATCTTTTTTGTGGGTTTGAGCGTCGGTTCTTTTCTCCTGTCTACCATGTTCTTCGTCTTTAAGATGGAAAAATATCAGAAGATTAGTCGGGATGCCTTGCTGGTGGCCATTCTTAGTATGGGTTTGGCCATGTGCTTTATCTTATTGGATTTGGGGAGGATGGAACGGTTCTGGCATACCTTACGTTACTGGAATTTTACCAGTATGCTGGCTTGGGAAGTTCGTTTTTATGCAATCTATATTGGCTTATTAACTGTTGAATTCTATTTTTCCATGCGACAGGATCTGATTCGGGTTGCTCAAGGCACAGGGTGGCAAGCATCCTTGGTCAGCTTCCTTACCTTTGGCAGTACTGATCTGACCGATAAATCCAAACAACGTGACCACAAATTGTTAAAAAATTTTAGGCTCAATTGGAATTCCCATTGCTATTTTCGGAGTTCTAGGGGGGGAAGGTATGCTTTTTGCAGGGGTTAAAGCCCGGCCATTCTGGAATAGCGGACTTCTCCCGGTAATCTTAGTCGTATCTGCTCTGGTCGCGAGTACTGCTCTGCTGCTGGTGTTTTATGTGATCCGGACCAAGGTGATGGGACGTGAGGTCGATAAGGAAATGGTTAAATCACTGGCCGGACTCTTAACCCTTTTTCTGCTTATAGAGGTGG
>NZ_JYNH01000065.1 GCF_000960765.1 Desulfosporosinus sp. I2
TTGCATAATCTAGAATTACATCAACTGTATTTGAAATAGTGGTATCAGAATATAATACTTGGTGATTAACATTAAGTCCTTTCTCGAAAAATATTCCATTAGTCTTGTCAAGTATTTCGTCATACATACTCTTGTCGGTCGAATCAGATTCATTGATCAAGTGTTTCAACCAGTCCGCGATAGGGCTATCCGGCCATTTATCCTTATCTTCAATCCGTTTAGATTCTGCTCTAATAGACCCTTCACCACTTTCTTGTACTTGCACAACGGTTACCTTTAGATTAGGCAAACTCTTTACTAGGGTAGCAGTATAAACGGCAGCAGATAAAGAATGCTGTGACCCATCTGAGTAAAGAAGCACCTTAACCTTATTGGAATTAGTCATGACAAATACTCCCTTTCACAAAAAACTAAGAGCTTATACGTGTAAAATAGCTGCTACGAAAGACTAAAACTAAGGACAACTATTTCATTTTTAAGTGTGCGTGGAACAAATTTCACCGATTTATGATTAGATTAGCATTGTATTAAAACAGTGTCTATAATAAGCCAATATGTTCGTAATGAAATTATTTTATGAACGGATTTCATGACTATAATGAGAAAAGATAAAGACGTCTCTACAGAGTGGTACTGCGACAACAGTATCCCTATAGAGACGTCTTTAATATAACCACATTAATTGTTAATGTTCTACAGTTCGGTTGAAGTTTCATAAGCCAAATAAATAGTTTAGAACGAGATGACGTTTTTAGTTTCCCCATTCAAATTTGTAACAGATTCAAGTAAATTACACGTCTTAGACTTCTCCACGTTATCGACGTTTTCACAGTTAAGGACAGCTCTTGCTCTTTCTAGATCTTTAGAAGAAGTAGCAAAAGTTTCATTCTCAGACAACATGAATTTGTTGTCAACACCAATATCTTGATCAAAATTTGATTTCATAAGAATCGAGTTGATATTCGACCTTACACCAGTTACGATCACACTTCCACCGGATTCTTTGACAGACCTACTAAATATTTTTAAGGCGTTCAGTGACGTTATATCAATACTTGCAACATGCTTCATTCTTAAAATGAAGATTCTGGATTTATCTACCAGCATCTCAAGTTTTTCTTCTAGGTCCTCTGACGAGCCGAAGTAAAGGTTTCCTTGCAATTCGATAATTAGTATATCTACTTTTCCCTTTACTACTTGAATTTCTGTTTCAATAATTTGAGATTCACTTCCCTGTGTTGGGATAAGAATTTTGATCGGTACTTTGTTTGTATCTCTTAAGTATAAGGCTATAGATAGTCCAATTCCCAAATAAATTGCATATGAAAGGTTTGGCAGCAAAACTGTAGCAAAACACGTAACCCACATAGCAAGAGAATCCGATTTGAATTTACCTAAATTAACGACCTTCATAATTTCTTTTGTGTTAATCAGGTTGTATGCAGTAACCATCATCACCCCAGCAAGACTCGCATTGGGTATGTACTTCGCAAATCTGGCAAAGAATAAAAGGACAATAGCCATTATTACTCCTGAAATGATTCCAGCGAATCTTGTAGCTGCTCCGCTGTGATAATTTATTGCAGTACGTGTAAAAGAACCGGATCCAGGAAAGCCCTGGAAGAATGATGAAGCTATATTTGCTAAACCCTGTCCTATGAATTCCTGATTTGCATCAATCTTTTGACGTGATAGGTTGGAAATGGCTTTTGCGCTAGATATTGCTTCTACGCATCCTATGATTGCGATAGACAAAGCCCCGCTAAAAAGCTCCTTCATGGTCCCTAGATTAAATTGTACCATTGTAAAAGACGGCAGAGAAGTAGGAATATCACCTGTTAGTTGTACGCCCTGTTTTTCTAAAGAAAAAAGAACAATGAAAATAATTGGAATTATAATCCCGATCAATGCCCCCGGTAGGTTCTTATTGATTCTTTTACAAATCACTATTATTGCAACTGTCATAAGTCCTATCCCAAGTGCATAAAAGTTAGTTTGGCTTAAATGTGTTAAAACGTAATATAATTTATCAGTAGTTGGCATTTGTGCAGCATATTTAATAGGTATGCTTAAGAGTGTGTTTAATTGTCCAAGCGCAATTAGGGCACCCGCACCAGTAGTGAAACCGAGAATTACAGTATGGGACACGTACGTGATCAGCTTACCTAATTTAAGGACACCAAAGAGCATTTTCAAGGCGCCAACCAGAAATGTAAGTAGAAAGAGGATTTGATAGGCGTTATCGTGCCCCATATAACTTGTCATGACGCTGGCCACGAGTAGAGCTGAGGAATTTGTAGGTCCTGTGACCAGGTGTTTCGAACTCCCGAATGCTGAGCCGAAAATAGCTGATACTATAGCGGTATATAGACCATAAACTGGGTTAAGGCCTGCGATCAGCGCATAAGCCATACACTGTGGAATTGCCACAACTGCCCCTGTCAATGCGGCAATCAAGTCTTTACTTGCATATCCTTTTTTGTAATTCTTAATAGTTCCAATTAAAGGTATGTATTTAAATCGTGTTAAGTGCAAAGAAATTCCACCTTTCAGGATAAACATGTAAAAGAGAATTTTTTCACTAAAGGGTCTATAAAAAAAAGTATTCATAATACAATCAAAATGACTTTAACGGATTTTGGCTTCTACTTACTTACTTACTTACCTCCCTCCAACCAGCAAACTTTTTCTATCGTTTTTAACTCCAAGGTTATCGCAATAAGTGGCAAACAAATCGTAATTTACTTTCTTGTCAACAATCTAAGATTAACACTGACATAATATCAAGTCAATATAGTCGTAATCATTATATCCTATGGTCATATTGTTTATAAATGAAATTTTTGTGTCGAAATTACTCAAATTCTGCAATTATTAATTATCTAGCTACCCTTTTCATGCAGCATAAGCAGAGTAGGTCTCTGCTGTCGTAAAGGTTTTAAGCGGGAAATATGTCTCCGATGTCCACTACTGTGGGGGGGTCAGTTATTATTAAGCAAAGTTTAATGACTTCTAAGTTACTTATCTTGGATATAGAGCAATATAAATTCACATTTTGGCTAATGTGAGGTTCTTTAGCTCCATTATTCAGAATTTTTATGGTTAATGCCTCAAGATCTTGCGAGAATAACCCTTTAATAGAGTATTTCCAAATCGGATTCTAACAACTAGTGGAAGACTCTTTCAGAAATGGACACATTCTTAGGCTATTTTGATAATATAAAATTATTATAGTTATAATATTTAATGAGAATCTTGTCAGATAAATTAAAAATAGCAACACAAATACACGCAATAAGACTAATGTCAATGCGTGTATGTATTGCCATTCTTTTTTAAGAATGATATTTATACTTCACCAATTTTACCTATCGAATCATTGGTACACACTAACTCATCAGCGTTTCCAAACTCGTGGGTGATGAGGTTCTCTTTTTCAGTGCACCATCTCCGACGCAATGGCTCATCAGGTGCTTATATTCTCTAGGGCTTTGCTTCTCTTCGAGGCCAACTTGTGATCTCAAGCAAAGAGGGGGTAATCTGGAAATTAGTTATGTCTAATCACCATTAATTGTCGACGCTCTTAATCCCAGTTTTTATATTTCCAGATATCTGCTCCATGAACTCCTGAAACCTTGTGTTAGCATTGTTAGAAGACAACACTTGACGATTTCGTATGCATGTTTGTTCTAATTCTTTAAGTGTTTCCTGTTCTTCTTTAGTCAATTCTATACCAGCCATTATCTTACCATGATGTTCTTGTTTAAGTTTTTGCAGATCTTCTACCAACTTGCGTGCTTCTACATTTTTAAAAAGATCGTACTCTGCCTGCTTAAATTCTTTGTACACGTCTGTTTGCGCAATTGCCTTACCAAGGTCAATACTCTTTTGCATAATATCCTTATCCATTCCATGTTCCTCCTTAAATATTTCAATAGTTTTTAGAATTAAGGTCATCAACCTTGTAAATTTGTTACCTCAGACAGAAAAGAAAAGAGGTACTAGCAGATTTTAGTAACAACTTAGGCTGAGTAATTATGTATAACAAAGATACGATAACATAAATGGGGGATGAATACAAATTCTGAGACACCCAGAGAATTTGCATCCATCCCCTCACTCAATCAGCTATATGGCTAAAGCACTTAATGTGGATAAACCCACCAGCTGAATTTACCTGAGTATTACTCAACGCCAAACATATCAATGACAGGCTTTTTAAAGACTGACCATTCATTTGTGTTAGGATCCCACTTCATGTTAACAAAGCAGTGCCAGTTCTCTTCGTCAAGGGTTGGCTTATCTGTTCTGAAGTAGTATCCAGGCCAACGTGTTTCTTCACGGAAGGTTACGGCGCGAAGGTGAGATTCAGCTTGCCATAATCTGTGTTTATTTTCCCAAGCTCTTAACAGTTCATAGAGATCTCTAGCAGCTAATTTTTGAGAGTCCTCTTTGATGAATTCGAACAATTCTGCTGCACGAGTCAAGGAAGCTTCGTTCATGTTGAAAAATACGTTAGCTCCACCAACATACTCGTCCATGAGTTTTTGTAAGCGATACATGAACTGCTTAGGCATAATGTAGTTGGGGTTAACTTCAGGATCTGTGCTGAAGTTTTTATTGGCTTCGAAGATTTCGAGAGGCTTGACGATCTCTGCTTTCACGGCTTCAATAACTGCAGGATCAGCTTCTGTCAGCGTATTGTTTTCTATGATATACTTGATAGCTGATTTAGCAGCGATACGACCTTCAGCATGGGTTCCTGACGAGAACTTGTGAGGGCAAGCACCGGTAGCGTCTCCAGCAGCAAAGAGTGCAGGTACTGTGGTCATTTGAGCATAACCCCAGAAATAGTCTGATCCAGCGGAAAGGTCTTCTGGTCCAGAAACCCAGGCTCCTGATGATCCAGAGTGAGAACTGATGAAGTATGGCTCAGTAGCCGCGATTTCAGAAGACCTAGCTTCGGGCTCAACGTTAGTAGCAGCCCAGAGTAAGGCTTGAGCAATCGTCATATCGAGGAAATCTTCCCATGCTTCATTCTCTAGCTCTTTCATCTTTTTCTTGAACGCTTTAGCATCATCTTCATATTTTTTAGCCAGGTTCGCGATAGCTTCCTCAGTACGCATGTAGAGAGGTCCTTTGCCTTCTTTGATGTCTAACAGGCCAAGGTGATTACGCAGATTGGCTGGGATCGGTTTAGCTGATCCGTATTTGCCCCAATTTTTCAATTCATCTGCACGGGTTTCCATATAGTTTTCGCCTAATGCATTGGTTGCACGTGATTTGAAGAGTAAGAACCAAGCTCCAACTGGACCATAAGCATCTTTAAAACGAATTGGTACGAAACGAACTTCTTGACAGGTCATTTCTGCTCCGGCCTTCATCGTGAAGTATGCGGAAGAACCTGTGGAGAACGGAGGATACCAAGAACGGCCAGCGCCTTCACCCGTGGATTTAGGTTTGAATACTCCAACCGTTCCACCCATAGCACATAGTGTAGCTTTTGCTTTGAAGACATAGATTTTGTTCTCACGAACGCTAAATCCAACAGCTCCTACGCATTTGCCATCTTTCAACAGTGGCTCAGTGATGAAAACTCTCTCATAGATATTTTCTTCACCTAAAGCATTCTTAGCAGCTTCAGCAACGATTACTTTATAGGATTCTCCGCTGATCATCAGTTGCCATTTACCCTCGTGAACATATCCGCCATTTTCATCTTTCCATAAAGGAAGTCCCCATTTTTCAAACATATGGACGGAGCTATCAACGTGACGGGCAATGTTAGCGACTAAGTCATCACGGGCTACCCCCATCATGTCAGTTTTTACGTATCTGACATAATCTTGAACCGTGTTATTGCCTTCAGCAAGTCCTACATACAAGTTAATAGCTGACAATCCCATTCCAACTGCACCGGAACGTGGCATTGATGCTTTATCAACTAAGGTTACTTTAAGTCCATGTTTCTTAGCCCAGTAAGCTGATTCTACAGCTGCGCCACAGGCTCCCATTCCTCCTCCGATGATGAGAAGGTCGGTTGTTACTTCTACTGTTTCAAAGTTCATTGGCATTTGATTTTAACCTCCCTATTTACTTATTCAAAGAGCTTACTTCTTATAAGTCCATACTGGCATATGCATTGAAGCAGGTTCGGTATATAGTTCGATACTGTTAATGTCAGTGGTAATTGCATAACCAGCATCAGGAACTGCGGATCCTTCTTCGGTAGTACGAATTGGGAATTTGAAGCGTTTGGTCATGCCATTACGGAATTTTACAGTCCACATAATGCTGTCAGAGCTACGAAGAGGTGTAACTGAAGCACCTAGTGGAACAAAGTCAGCATAGCCGCGGACGTCCATGGCTTGTTGAGGGCAAGCCTTAACACAGCATAGGCACTCCCAGCATTGGCTAGGATCCAGGTTTGTAGCCTTCATTACATCTTTGTTTAACATCATCAGGTCATTTGGGCATGCATACATGCAAGCTGTTTTGTCTTGCCCTTTACATCCGTCACACTTTTCTGCAATTACAAAACTTGGCATTCGTTTAACCTCCATCATTCTTATATTTTTGAAATTAAACAAGAGAATTTTATTCTCTTGTTTAATTTTCAACCAACGTTAGCTTACTTCTTAGAAGCGTAATATTTGAGCAGGATTTTCAAGACTTCTGGACGACTGAAATTGCTTGGTGGGAGTTCGCCCGCTGCTAACATTGCTCTTAATTTTGTGCCACTAATTTTCAGGTGATCTTCTTTACCGTGTGGGCAGGTTTTTTCTGTAGTCATACCGTCGCATTTTGTACAGAACATAGCTGCTGTCACTCTAATAGGCTGACAGAGAAGTTCACCTGGTTTAAATGTGTCAAATATTTCTTGGGCTTGATAAGCAGTATAGTAGTCGCCCACACCTGCATGATCACGGCCAACAAGAATGTGGCTGCAACCAAAGTTTTGGCGGAAAATGGAGTGAAGAATCGCTTCACTGGGTCCTGCATAACGCATTTCCATCGGATATACTTTCATGACAACATTTTTTTCATTAAAATAATTTTTTAACAGAACTTCGTAACATTCCAGACGTGTTTCAGCAGGAATATCGCCTTCTTTAAGTTTTCCTACGATAGGATGGATAAAGAGGCCATCACAGACTTCATTTCCCATTTTGCATAAGAATTCATGGGAACGATGTAACGGATTGCGCGTTTGGAAAGCAGCAACTGTAGCCCATCCCTTGGCATCGAAGATCGCTCTAGTTTGTTCAGGGGTAGCGTACTTATCGCCATACTTAGAAGCATAGCCGAGTTGACTAAAGGTTACCAACTTACCGCCAACATTAATGCTTCCTTGAGCCATAACTTTGACAACGCCGTCATGTGCTGCATCATCTGTAAAGAAGACAGCTTTACATTCTTTGACTTTGTCATACTCATATTTATCACTAACCGTGAGGATACCACAATAGGTATCGGTTTCATCATCTACTAAAGCGACTTCCATACCAATTTTAAGAGTTTCAGCCTGTTCAGGAGTAACGGACAAGGTGATTGGAAGTGGCCATGCTAAACCATTCGTTAAGTGTTTTGTTGCTACAACACTCTCATAATTAGCTTTGTCCATAAACCCTGTTAATGGACTAAAAGCACCCATCCCAATCATTAATAGGTCAGAAGTTTCTCTTGAAGTCATGCGAATCACTGGTAATGTTTTAGCTTTTGCTAAAGCATCCGCTCTTTGTGATTCCGGGAGTAATACCGGTGTTAACTTTCCGCCATGCGGCGGTACTAGTTTTGACATCGTCTTATCCTCCTTTAATTTAATTAATTTTATAATGAATGCGAGTCTACTATAGAAACAGGTTGTTTATCTTGTACACCATCAACAAATCTTGTTGGACGAGAGACTACATAAACAATGTTTCTAGCATCCCCCCTTTCACTAAAAGCTTGGGATATTTTCACCATAGCCGTTCGTGGAAACTACTTAATCGATTCACAAAGGAATTCAGACATTTCCATAACTTTTAAAACATCGCCCTTTTCTAATCCTGCACAAGCATCATCGAGCATCGTAATGCAGTAGGGGCAAGCTGTAACAAGAATATCCGCATTTTGCTTCACAGCATCATTAATCCGCAATTCACCGAAGCGCTCTCCAAAGGGTACTTCCGCCCAAATCCGTCCGCCTCCGCCAGAGCAGCAAAGACTTTTATTCTTAGCTCGATCCAATTCGACGAATTCTACCCCAGGAACTGCTTGGAGAAGTTCCCTTGGAGCATCATAAACCAAATTGTGTCGTCCTAAATAACAAGGATCATGGAATGTAACTTTTTTAGCTTGTTCCCCAGGTAAAGAAAGCTTTCCGTCTTTCAAAAGATCACCTAGCAGTTCGGAATAGTGCATAACTTCATATTCCCCGCCCAGTTCAGGGTAATCCTTTTTGAAAGCATACAAGCAGTGAGGGGAAGTCGTAATAATTTTCTTGACGCCTTTTCCGTTGAACAACTTAATATTTGATTCGGCTAGTTTTGTAAATAGTTCCTCATCGCCGATCTTACGAATGGTCTCACCACAGCAGTTCTCTTCAGCCGTTAAAACTCCAAAGTTTACTCCAGCTTTTTGTAAGAGTTCTACAACGCTTTTAGCAATCTTTTGGCTACGCTTATCATAGCAAGAAGTGCAGCAGACAAAGAGCAGATACTCCATATCTTCTGTGTAAGCTGGAACATTAAGTCCTTCAAGCCAGTCGGCTCTCTTCTCTTGAGGTCCTGTCCATGGGTTACCGTTAGCGTGAAGACTCCCTGCTACTGGACGTAGATGTCCTGGCAAGATACCAGCTCCAACTATAGTATTACGCATGGAACGTACATTTTGAATAATTTCTACACTTCTAGGACAGTTTGACTGACACATTCCGCACGTGACACAAGCAAATAGTACTTCTTCATCATCAAAGCCTTCTAGACCGAGCTGCCCTTGACGTTGCATCTTTCGGATGTTAAATGCTTCGCTTAATTCGCCGGTAACCTGTCGATAAGGACATAGATTGGTACAGAGACCGCACTGCATACACCAGTTGAGCGTTTCTGCTCCTGAAGAAATAATATATTCTCTCATCTCCAGAGATACTTCTTTTATTTCATCCATTATAATGCTCCTTTGCTATCTAATGGGACATACCTCCCACCCGGAGTTTAAGGCTTAATTAGGAGGTGTATCGACTTAGAACCCTTTGTAGGGGTTAGGGCCGAGTTCATCAAGTCTCTTTGCGAAGTCATCTAACATACCAGGTATCTTGTCGTAATCCGTGATGGAGACTTGATCCATTCGCACTCGATCAGAGTCCAGATCCAGCCTGTCTAAGGTTTCTGACACTTTAGATAACCTGATTTCGGCCAACTCACTGCCTTTGATGAAGTGGCACTGATAATCATCGCCATGCTTGCATCCAAGAAGAAAGATTCCATCAATTCCTTGTGACATTGAATCGGCAATCCAAACTAAGCTCAATGAGCCCAAGCATCTTAGTGGGATAACGCGAACCCATGCATTATATTTGAGCCGATTAATACCTGCCATATCCAAAGCTGGGTAAGCATCATTTTCACAAGCGAAAATGAGAATTCTTGGTTTTTCTTCATCTTCATCAGGGACTTCGATTGACTTAATAAGGTTCCCAATCATGGGTACAGAGTAGTTTTTGAAGGAAATAATCCGTTCAGGGCAGGCACCCATGCAGATTCCACATCGACGACAGCGGGTAGGATTTGGCAACGGATTGAATTTATCATCTTCATTGATAGCGCCGAAGGGACATTCTACTGTACAGCGTTTGCATTGGGTACATCTTGACATTGCAAAATCCGGGAAAGACATATCACCTACACGAGGGTGTACAGCCACGCCTTGCGCACTTGATTCCATACATTGAATAGCCTTTAACGCTGCTCCAGTAGCATCTTCGACTGAGGATAACTCATCCATCGGTGCTCTAACACTACCAGCCGCATAAATACCTGTACGGCGAGTTTCATAAGGGAAGCAGATAAAATGGGAATCTGCATAACCATATTTTAACGTAGGCATCTCTGGACCTTGGCGATAGGCCAGATTAAGAAGATTCGACTTGCGAATAAATTCTGGCTTAGGACCATCATCCTCTTTACAGTCTTCTTCAGTATCAGCCTTGGCCGCTATGTCCTCTCCAAAAGCTGTGGTAGGAACCATACCATTAGCCAAAACTACCATATCTACACCTTCAGTAGTAATCGTTGCCCCAGACATAACATCGGTTGCTTCAATAAGCAGATTCTTTTCGCCATCTTCGGTGATACCATTAATTTCTCCTCTGACGAAAATACCTCCATCTTTTTGCACTTGTTGATACAGACGTTCATACTGACCCGATGCTCGCATGTCTTTGTAGAAAATAAAGACATTTGCTTCTGGATTTTGTTCTTTTAGGTAAGTCGCTTGTTTTAAAGACTCCACACAGCACGTAGCAGAGCAATAAGGCAAGTGTTCCTGATCGCGCGACCCAGCACATTGAATAAAGGCAATACTCTGCACTTCTTTGCCGTCAGGACGAACGATTTTACCCTTGGAAGCTAACTCTTCCATTTTTTGTGCAGTGATAACATTTTCATATTTTCCATAACCAAGATAATCTAGCTTGGTAGGATCATAAGGCACTGCACCTGTAGCAAGAACAACGGAACCGACTCTTTCCTTAACAGTTGCACCATTTTGGCTAATAGATGCATCAAACATACCTGGTGCACCAGCAATCTCAAGTATCTCAGCGCTAGTATACACTGTAACATCTGGGTGAGCTTCAACTTGTTTGACCCACTCAGCGATATCAACCTCTTCAGGTGTTGTAAAAGGGGCCTTTCGAGGAGCTTGTTTAAACAAGCCATTCATCCAGCCACCAAGAGCTGGGCTTTTCTCTACTAAAACTGCTTTGTACCCAGCATTTGCAGCTTCTAACGCCGCTGTCATACCTGTCAAACCTCCGCCTACTACCAATAAGGTTTTGACCATATTTTCACCTTGATAAGGCACAGGTAGATCGATATGCTTCACTTTGGCAAGACCCATTCTTAGATAATCCTCTGCCATCATCTGGGTATCTTCGTCATTGGCTGGTTGACTCCAAATGACCTGTTCTCTAAGATTTATCCTCTCCATAATCACTAAAGGATCAAATTCAAAAGCATCATAATTAACACGTGGTGAGCAGGCAGCTATAAGAACTGTATTAACGCCCTCACCCTCAATATCACTCTTTATTAGGGCAACCCCTTCTGCTCCACAGAGAAAGGGATGTGTTTTACAAACCGGAACCTTGCCTTCCTTGGTGGCAACCTTGGACAGGCTCTCTATATTAAGAGATTCTCCGATACTACAGCCAGTACAGATATAAACACCTGTTTTTTTATCCATTGGGCTACCTCCTCACCGTAGATTGAATGGCCTTAAGCGCTGCAGAAGTAGAATCTTTAACCGATGAGGAAACATCCAACGGCTTCTTAACGCAACCAGCGCCATAAATCCCTAGTTGTTCAGGATTAGGAACAACAAAACCATCCTCATCACAAGCTATAGCATCCGGTACATTCGAAGTAGCCGGTACCATTCCTGTCGCCAGTACAACCATGTCAACGGTTTCTTTCATGATCTCCCCGGTTAATTGATTCTCAACTTGAACGACTAAATCTTTCGTCAGTGGATCCTCTGAGATCTCGCCAACTTTTCCTTTAATCATGGTGATATCACCTTGAACTTTAGAGTAAAAATCTTCGTGTTTACCCATTGCCCTAACATCAATATAAAACATATAAACCTTAGAATCCGGATTCTTTGCTTTGATATAGGTTGCTTGTTTAAGTGAGGCCATACAGCAAACTCCAGAACAATAAGGCAGATGATTTTCGTCACGGGAACCAGCGCACTGAACAAAGGCAATAGTTTTAACCTCTTTGCCATCCGACGGGCGAACAATCTTGCCAGCCGTAGGACCATTAGAGGCTGCTAATCTCTCCATAATCACATTGGTAATAACATTTTGATGCTTTCCATAACCATAATAGTCAATCCGCTTGGCATCATATGGTTCCCAGCCTGTTGCCCATACGATAGAACCAACATTCAACTTAAAGCTTTTAGGCGCCATATCAAGTTCAATGGCATCATATTGGCAGACACTAACGCACTTTGCGCATTCCGCACCCAAACAAGCCTTTTCATCAATGACATACTTCATTGGGAAAGCAAACTCATGGGCTTTGTAAATTGCCTTAGTTTTATCCAATCCGTAATTAAACTCATTTGCCCTTTCGACCGGACAAACTTCCGTGCACTTCCCGCAGGCTGTACAGTTCTGTTTTACATAACGGGGATTTGATTTAATAGTGACTGTAAAATCCCCTTCTACGCCTTCAATCTTTTCAATCTCGGCTAACGTGAAGAATTTGATCCGGGGATTCTGCTTGATCCGTTTAAAATTAATTTCCAACCCGCAGTTCGGGGGGCACAACTTAGGGAAATACTGGTTCATCTGGGCCACCCTACCACCAAGGTAAGATTTTTGTTCGACCAGATAGACCTCGTTTCCTACTTCGGAAGCTTCAATAGCGGCTGTAAGTCCGCTTACTCCTCCTCCGACTACTAAAATACTCTTATGCGCCATCCTTCTACCTCCCTTATATGTCAATAAACTCTCGGTGTTCACCGAGGCAGTTGGAACGAGGATTACCTTGAACCAACCTTATAGCATTCCTTCTACATATTATATAGAGGAATTTGCTTTCTTAGAATTTTCGGAAACTGAATAAGGGAATATGATTTCTTTCACATACTAGAACAAAAAAATAACTGTCCTAATAGTATGGGTTACCTTTATGAAACGTAACTATTTGCACAAAGTATTCCGTCAATCTTCTTAAAATTAGATTAGCACTGATGGCATATTAAGTCAATATGCCATCATCAGTATATCTTATGGTCGGATTCTCTGGTTGTCCTTTTCTAACTCCAAATGAATGGATAATTTGAGTTTATCAATTTGCTCATATCATGGTTAAGGATGTGGGTTTTACTGGGGAATTGTCACCAATCTATGGTAGACCTATATCTCTGCCACCATTTCTGCAAATTGGGTAAGCTTACATTTATTACATAGCTAAATAACTCAATGAATTTTATAGCTATATTTAAAGCATCTATAAGTTTGACCATAGTAATTCTGAATAGAGTATACAAAATCAATAAAAGGTTCTACTAGAGTTAGACGCGACACAGCGCTTTTTAGCCTAGCTTTTTAGCCTAACAGTTTACAGCTTTTCTCTTTGCAAATACAATTTATATAATACTTGCGTTCCACTGTTTTCTTCCCCTTGTTCAGCCAATTGATCATACAGAGATTTAGCTAGTTTTAACCCTGGGGTCATCAAATCCATTTTTTCAGCAGCTTCTAGAGCAATCGTCATATCCTTAATAAAATGTTTAACATAAAAGCCTGGTGCGAAATTGTTTGCAAGCATGCGCGGAGCCAAATTAGTTAACGAAAAACTCCCAGCAGCACCCGATTCGATACTTTTTAAAACCATTTCTGGATCTAAACCAGACTTTTGGGCATAAGCCATCGCTTCACAAACCCCAATCATATTGGAAGCAATCGCAATTTGGTTACACATCTTTGTATGTTGACCGGACCCTGCCCTTCCTTGTAAAATAATATTTTTGCCCACAATTTTAAAAATTGATTCTATTGTATTGAAGACCTCTTCATCCCCGCCCACCATAATCGCTAAACGTGCTTCTTTAGCACCAATATCTCCACCTGATACTGGAGCATCTAAAGCGTACATTCCTTTAGCTTTAGACTCTTCATAAATTTTCTTTGCCAAGTCAGGAGATGAGGTTGTCATATCCACTAAATATGTTCCACATTTTGCGTTACTAATGATTCCATTTGATCCAAAATATACTTCTTCAACATCTTTGGGATAACCTACCATTGAAATAATCACGTTACTTTGAGCGGCTAAATCGGCGACTGTATCATGCCATAACGCACCCATATGAATTAATTCTTCGGCACTTGCTTTTGTACGGTTATAAATTGCCACTTTATAACCGGCTTTTAGTATATGACTAACTATACTCCTACCCATAACTCCAGTACCCACAAAACCAATGGTCGTATTTTCCTTGGTTAGCAACATAATTTAAAACCCCCATTTTTAACTTTAGTTGAATGAGTTCACTAATTGGTGGTTGGTTTATTACTTTTACTTGCTCATGTACAGAGGATAGGCAGGACACAGTCCTGCCTATCTAGATTAACCTACATAAATTATACATTAGCTTTCCAAAGACCGTGAACATTACAATATTCTCTAACCTCTATGACCTCGTCAGATTTATTGAGTAAAAAGTCAGCCTCCGGTGCCTGGTTAGGCGCAAGTTCAGCTCTAAGAACCTGCTCCTTGGTCAGGACTTCGATAAATTGTATAAAATGCTTTTCCTCCATTGGATGTGCTACACTACCGACCTTCACTTTAATTCCTTCACTCATTTTCTCGATAACAGGTACATGTTTTTCCAGACTGGCATCCTTAACCCCTGCCTCCAGTTTATCCATGGGTTTATTACAGCAGACTAAGGCAGTTGCACCAGGATTAACGACCTCAACAACATTACCACAAATACGACAGACATAAAGTTCTCTAAGTTTTGTCATAGATATGCCCCCATTATATCAATTTTTGTTACTCTATTTAGTATTCTCCAGATTTATGAAATTTCCTCCTTATAAATATTCTTTTATTATAATTAAAACTAACCGTAGACACAAAAGTATCTTTATCAGGAACCAGAGTGACCTCGTAGTGGTAATCGACCATTATAGTTTGATTTTACAGAATATTTACATTACTATCTATACGCTGCTCATTATTTTGACTATAATACTATTATGAAGCTGAATTCAGGTGGGGTTTTTTACATAAGGAGGGCAAGTTAATGAACAAAGCAGCGACCAACAACACATATGTTCCTTGGATAAAACACTACGATTCTGAAGTACCTATTACACTAAAGTACCCTGAAACCACTCTGGATGAATTATTTCGCCGTAGTGTTAAAAATCACCCAAAGGCTAGCGCCTTAATTTTTTTCGGAAAAGTGATTAGCTATGAGAAATTAGGACGCTTTGTTAACATCTTAGCTACTTCACTTGAGGAACTTGGCCTGCATCAAGGGGACCGCGTTGCCCTTCTACTACCAAACTGTCCACAATATGTGATAAGTTATTATGCCATATTGAGTATTGGAGGAGTGGTCGTACCTGTCAATCCTTTAAGTACAGAACCCGAATTACTACATATTTTTTCGAGATGGGAAGATCCGGGCTGTGATTAGTCTCGATCTCCTAGCCGGACGATTGGAAAACGTCCGAGAAACCTGCCATAACTTAGGTGAGCCTCATCTTCTCGAACATACTTTTTACACCTCCCTTAATGAATTTATGCCTTATCCTATTAAGACCCTTTATCCATTGACCCGCAAGTTATCACCCGAGGCTAAATCTCGCTTGGCACAATGTATTTGGTTAAAATCCTTACTCGATCGTGAACCAACCCCTTCAATTTCAAAAGAATTCGATTTTCACCAAGATGAAGCTTTGCTGATCTATACTGGAGGAACCACTGGCAAACCTAAAGGGGTCATGCTTTCTCACGCTGCCTTAGTCGCCAATGCTACCCAAGGAGCCGCTTGGGTCCAAATGGGTAAAGACGATCGTTTACTGACCGTCCTTCCGATATTTCATGGCTTTGGAATGTCTGTTTGTATGAATGCACCCTTGATTTCTGGTGCTTCCTGCGTTCTTATACCGCGTTTTAATGTGGATGATATTCTCAAAGGGATACACCGCTATCAACCAACACTATTTGCAGGAGTGCCCACAATGTATATTGGTCTCATTAACCACCCACGTTTGACACGCTTTAATCTAACCTCCCTGCGCGGTTGTTTTGTTGGCGCAGCTCCATTAGCCCCAGAGGTCAAACGGCAGTTTGAAGAACTGACCAACAGCAAACTCATGGAAGGGTATGGCCTTACTGAAGCGGTGACTGCGCTCTGTGCTAATCCCTATCGGGGGATCAACAAAACAGGCAGTATTGGTATCCCTTTTGCGGATGTCGTGATGCGGATTAGAGATCTTGAAACAGGAGAAATCGACCTCCCGACCCTAGAAGTCGGAGAAATTGTACTTAAGGGTCCCGACATTATGCTTGGGTACTACAACCTTCCCGAAGAGACCGCTTCTTCAATACGTAATGGTTGGCTCTACACCGGAGATCTGGGTTACATGGACGAAGACGGCTATTTCTATATTGTCGACCGTAAAAAAGATATGATTATAACTGGAGGGTTCAATGTTTATCCACGTGAAATCGAAGATATCCTCTATCAGCACCCAGCTGTAAAAGAAGCCTGCGTCATTGGACAACCTGATGATTACAAGGGAGAACGAGTCAAGGCTTTTATCACGTTAAGAGAAGGGGAAACAGTTGAAGAACAAGCTATCATCACGTTTTGTCGACAACATCTCCTCCCTTATAAAGTACCCCGACAAGTTGAGATACGCTCCGAACTTCCTATGACAGCCATTGGAAAAATATTAAAACGCTCCTTGCGTGAAGAAGACCCAGGCATTCCTGCCAATCCTTCCCACACAGGAACCCAGCAACAGTCTGAATTCACCCCTGGGCAATCCTTTAAAGGCTAAATGAGAGGAGTCCCTTAATGACTAAAATTGATACGCATTCCGATCCCAACGAATTATTGGATCTACTTCTTGAAGAGTCAACGCTTAAGGGAGCGGAACGCTTCCATCGTTACCCTGAACGGAAGTTTTTTGGTTATTTTTGTTCCTATTTCCCAGAAGAACTTATTCTAGCGGCTGGTCTTGACCCCCTTCGCCTTTTTCCTGATTCCGAAAACTCAACTCCGGCTGAACTTCCAGCCTATAGCTGCTCATTGGCTCGAGGAACACTGGACATGGAAATCCGTGAGCAATGGCAAGACCTAGTCGGGATCGGATTTACCCATACCTGTGATACAATGCAATGTCTGAGTGGGATTTGGGCTGCGAGCGGCCACAGTAAGACGATAGATATAGTCCCACCAGTCATGTTAACGGCCCAAGGGGCCTCACGTTACTACCAGTCTGAACTAAATAATCTTATCAAAGAACTAACAGCCCTAACTCAGCAGGATATAACTCAGCAAGCCTTACAAGATGCTTTGCTGTTATGTGCGCACACCCGTAACTTGGTGACCGAACTTGATACACTGAGACCTAACCTTCCTTCTCCTTTAGTGTTTGCCATCCTCAGAGCAGGACAGCTAATGCCGCGTGCAGATTATGTTAAAGCGCTTGAGCAATGTCTACCCGCCCTAAAGGATATGGCTGTCACACCTCATACACGTGCGAAACTTCTAATTACTAGCGCTGTGTTAGAAAATGATAGCCTTTTTACTATGATTGAAGATTTAGGAGGAAGAGTCGTTGCTGATGACACTTGTTCTGGGTATCGTCACTATTCTGGTCACACCCTGACTGAGTCCGGTGATCCTCTGTCAGACATAATAAAGCGTTACTCCGGAATGCCCTCCTGTCCGTGTAAAAACCGAAGTCTAAATGAACGAATCTCCTATCTGAGCGGGCTTGCCAAACAACGAGATGCTCAAGGTGCCATTATCGTCATACGAAAATACTGCGAACCTCATGCATGGGATGCAGTTACACTAGCAGAGACTTTCCGTAATAACGGAATTCGCACGCTAACGCTGGAACTTGAAGGGGCGAATGTGGGTGGGCAGGAACGAACAAGACTCCAAGCCTTCATAGAAAGCTTAAGCGAAGCTCCCGAATTGTCAAAGGAGGGGTGATCAATGCCCGATGCCCAAAGCACAAAGCACAATGAACATGCGAAAAAACGCAATTACCGTCCACTGGTAAGCACCAAAGCGCTTCAAAAAACTATGGGACGTTATTATGCTATCACTAATTATCATCGCTACTGGGGTAAACCCTTGCGTCGTCCCTTGGCTTGGGTTACTAGTGGTGCCCCGGTCGAACTCCTGCGCGCATTTAAAATTCACTCGGCTTATCCAGAACAATATGCTGCTATTTACAGCGCGCGCCAAGCAACTGTAAGTTTGTGTGAGGTCGCTGAAACAGCTGGTTATTCCCAGGACCTATGTTCCTATGCCCGTTCAAATATTGGAGGAGTCCTGAGACCAGACCTGGCTCCCTTGGGAGGGATGCCGAAGCCCGACCTTTTAGTCGCTTGTAATAATATCTGTGGAACTGTGCTTAAGTGGTATGAAGTTTTAGCGCGTCATTTTAACGTTCCATTATTAGTTTTAGATACTCCGTTTCTAACGGGAGAATTGACCCCACAGGCTAAAGAGTATGTCTTGGAGCAATTAAACGCTATGGCTGTCGATTTGGAGAAAATAACCGGTCGGAAACTAAATCAGCAAAGCTTAGCCGAGCAGATGCGCCGGAGCGCCGAAATTACCTCACTCTGGAAAGAAACCCGCCAGTATTGTCAGGCCAGCCCCTCCCCTCTTAATGCACCTGATCTCTTTATCCACATGGCTCCCATCGTGGTTCTGAGAGGTTCACAAGAAGGAATTAATTATTATCGCAAGCTAGAAGCAGAAGTCAAGGAACGAGTAAAGCTTGGCCAAGGGGCTGTCAACAATGAGCGCATTCGCTTAGTTTGGGATAACATCGCGATCTGGCCTCAATTATTTAGCTTCTACAAGCTGTTTGCTGAAAAAGGGGCATGTTTTGTTACAGACACCTACAGCGGAGGATGGGCTGCTGATCATGCTCCAGGTACTCCTATGGAAAGCTTAGCAGCGACTTATACTGAGGTTTTTCTCAATCGCTCTCCCGAGTACAGAGCCAATCAATTGATTAACCAAATTAGGGATTATAAGGCCCATGGTTTCGTTATGCATTCCAATCGCTCTTGTAAGCCTTATTCGTTAGTTCAAGAAGTGATCCGTAGAAAAGTAATGCGCGAAACAGGGGTTCCTGGTCTAATGATCGAAGCAGACATGGCCGATCCCAGAGCGTATGCCGAAGAGCCCGTCCGCAATCGAGTTCAGGCTTTCCTAGAAACCTTTGATGACCTTACATAATCGAGGGGGAAATAGTATGCAATCGTATTTTATAGGTGTAGATATTGGCTCTTTAACTGTTAAAGTAGTCCTCCTTAATAATCATCTCGAAATTATCGGGCAAATGAAAACTAGGGCAGGTTATAGTGGTCGAGACGTTGCCAACCGTCTGAAAGAACAACTTCTTACAGAATCGGGTCTAAAAGAACAAGATGTCCGCTCCACCGTCGCAACCGGTTATGGACGGGTTACCTTTCCGGCGGATCGTGAAGTTTCGGAAATTACTTGTCAAGCCAAAGGGATTCATCATCTTTTTCCAACTGCTCGTACCGTCATTGACATCGGCGGACAAGACAGTAAAGTCATAAAATTACTTTCTAACGGTAAAGTCGCTGACTTTGCCATGAATGATAAATGTGCCGCCGGCACAGGTCGGTTTTTAGAAGTTATGGCCTCTGCCCTAGAAGTAGAATGGCAGGAAATTGGAGAAATTGTCTCCTCCTCAAAGAATCCAACCAAAATCTCCTCCTTTTGTACAGTTTTTGCGGAATCCGAAGTCATTTCTCAGGTTTCTGCGGGGACTCCGAAATCAGACATTCTTGCAGGTGTCTGTGACTCAGTCGCCAACCGGGTAGCTTCGATGACTCGCAAGATCGGATTAGAGCCTGATATCGTCTTTACTGGAGGAGTAGCCCACAACCAGGGCGTAGTTAATGCCCTGGCCAAGCAGCTTGGATATCCACTACTTGTATCCCAGGAGCCGGTTATTACTGCCGCTTTGGGTGCAGCATTACTTGCTCGTGAAATGAATAAAGTTTAAAGCATCTTACTACTTTTGCTTCCAATTCAGTGACTGGGTTATATATACTCTTATCCCTTTCTGCACTATAAAGGCCTCCTATTGTAGCTTTAAATTCTACATTAGGAGGCCTTTATAAGAGCGGAGAAAACAAACGGGCACTTGATTCTTTAATTCGGATTGACAAGGGCCGTAATTTATACTCCTCCAACTCGATTTCTTGACTATCGCTAAGATCCTGATAAAAGTCTTGTTCTAGGCGATGTGCAAAGGCACTTTCATAGATAAAAGCACTAATTTCAAAATTCAAGCTAAAACTTCGGATATCAAAATTCGTCGACCCTACCACACCTATTTCGCTATCGAGAATCATGACTTTGGCATGGAGAACCCCCTTAGTGTAACGGTAGATTCTAACACCAGATTCTAATAATTCTTCAATATAGGAATGTGAAGCCCAATAGGTGAGCTTGTGATCCGGAACTCCTTGGAGAATAATTCTGACGTCTAAACCACTGAGTGCAGCGGTCTTCAAGGCCATGACCGACCCTTCATCCGGAATAAAATAGGGGGTTTCAATATAGATCGTTTTCTCTGCACTCGTCAAGGCCACAAAGAAGATTTGTAACATAGATCCCCAATCCGAATCGGGACCTGTGGCCGCAATTTGGGTAAGTTGACATCCCAATTGCAGAGATTGGGGATAGTACAATGGACCCTTAATATCTTCCTCGGTCACGACATTCCAATCATTCAAAAAAACAGTTTGCAAAAAATTTACTGAATCCCCTTCCAGCTTCAGGAAAGTATCCCGCCAAAATCCGATTTTCTTGTTACGTGATAAATATTCATCCCCAACATTTAGTCCTCCCAGAAAGCCCACCCGACCATCGACTACAACAATCTTACGATGATTGCGTAGATTAAGCCTTTTCGATAAGAACGGAAAGCGGACTGGATAGAACCCTGCCGTCTCAACCCCCGCTCTCCTTAACTCTCCGAAGCGTTTCTCCAAGGACCGGTTTCCTAACCCATCCACTAAGACGCGTACCGTGACCCCTTCTGAAGCTTTACGCACCAAAAGGTTAAGGATATCTCCTCCAATCGCATCATTATGAAAAATATAATATTCGAGATGTATGTGATCCTTAGCGTTTTCTATTGCCGAAAATAAGGCTCTAAACGTCTTTTTCCCATTAGTGAGCACTTCGGAACGATTATTGAGGGTCAAGGGCGCATTAGCATCGTTCAGTAAAAGTCGAGACAATTTCTTGTTCATTGGGCTATCCCCTACTTGGTCAACGTCTTCTGCACTCGGTCTAATCTGCCTGTCTACCATAATTTCCTCGGTTTGCTCCAGTCTCACTTGTTTGTGACGTGACAATCGGCGTTTACGTACAACCCGTCCAAACAAAAGATAAAGTAAAGCACCCAAAACCGGCAAGGCCCCTAAAATTAGAAGCCAAGTTATAGTTCTGGTCGGGTCTCTATTTTCTAAGAAAATTACGGAACCTAAAAAAACGAGTTGCAGTAGAGTAATTAAGCTGATAGTCGCAAAGAAAATAGAAATAAACTTAGCCTCCTTTAAAAAACAGCCTTTGCTACTCTTTGCAAGTCACTAGCAGAACTGCACCGATAGACCTTCGAGCAATACTTTTGATACTCTTTGATCACATTATCAGGCTCATTCCACAACTTAGAGTCTAATGGATTTAACCAGAAGACATTACGTATTTTTTCAGAAATTTGTGCAATATATTCCGATTGATTAGGACGATAGTTGTTTTTACCATCTCCCAATACAATAAGGATGGCTCGTGATGATACTTCATGTAGTATGTTCTCTGCCAGTTCTTTAAACACCGCTCCATAATCAGAAAACCCCGAGCTTACCTTATGACCCCAGCTTCTAATTTCTTGTTTTACTTCACTTAGATCATTATCCCAAATAAAGTCCGTGACTTCCCATACTGAGTCGATAAAAAAGAATACCCGTATTTTTCGAAAGCGAGCTCTAAGACACGTCACTAGATAAATCAAAAATTCAACAAATGACGCCATAGAATTTGAGACATCACAAAGTACTACTAGTTCGGGAGCACGGGGAATTCTAGCTCGATAGCTTAGATGGAATAGTCGTCCATCCCACTGAACGCTTTGACGTACAATTTTCGCAATATCAATCGTCCCTTTGTAATAGGATTTCCAACGAGAACCAGGTCTTATCGCTAATTTTCTCGCCCATTTTCGAATACTTGACTTCACAAGTTCCTTTTCATCTTCAGATAATGAACTTAACGGCTTGTACAACCAGTGCTGCCGAACAAGTGGTTCCCAGCTGTTATCAAGCTTAACTTGGAGCATCAATAACTGCTGGCGAATTTCACGCACGATAGAGGTCCGAGTGTTTTGGTGACAATGCCATTCATCGTCAGAAAGAGCACCACGCTGGAAGGCTAAATCAAAGGAATTAATCCAAGTGTAATAATCAAGGTCAGCTAAAATCGATTGGACCATCTCTTCAAATTCTGCCCCACTTCCTGCTAACTCTTCCATTCGGGAAATAGGAATCAAGTTGGAACGTTGGGAAAGATCCTCGATATTTCCTTGTGCAGTAAGGCTGATCCCTCCAGAACCTCGACCTACTCCTTGTCCTCCGATTCCCCGACCATCCGAATTATCCCCTATCTCATTTTTTGAAGCTAGATCCTGCAGATACCCCTGAGCGTCAGATTCTGAATTTCCTACAATGACCCTCCAGACCGTTTCGAAGACAGAATCATCTTGAAGCTGATGAATAAATAGTGATTTAAGTATTAGTTTGGCAGACAAATCTGGATATCGAACTAGACAGGTTTGGGCATCATAAATATCCTGCGAGGAAATTAATATAGAAACTTGCCTCAAGGCATCTACTAACCTAATTAAAACCCAACCATCCATAGATTCCATCCCTTACTTTAGCGAGGTTCGATGTTCGAGGTACGAGGCGAGAGTCTTGGGAATTTTTTTAAAGCAATAAACTTATTGTTCGCGTCGTTGTAGAGCTTCCGTTTCCCATTTTTTAAGTCGTTCTTCCAGCTTAGCAATGTCCTTCGGATATTTCAGTAACACACTGAGAGTCCCCATGAGGTTTCCATAGTTTAATTCCTCTCTTTGAAGTGTATTCAAGGCCTGGGCAAAATCGATGGTTTCTGAAACACTAGGAAGCTTTTGTAGAGGCAACCTCCTTACCTTGGCTACAAATTCACAAACATCTTGAAGCAATCGTTTGGATAACTCTGGAGCATGCGAGTTTAAAATCGAAATTTCTCGTTCTAATGAAGGATATGTTAAATAAAGATGGATACACCGTCTCCTAAGTGCATCACTAAAGTCACGAGAATTATTACTGGTTAAGATAACCATGGGTTTTGACTTTGACGTGAGAGTTCCCAGTTCAGGGATCGAAACCTGACCTTCTGCAAGGAGTTCTAAGAGGAAACTTTCGAACTCTTCATCACTTTTATCAAGTTCGTCAATCAACAGTAACACCGGTTCTGCTGAAAGAATGGACTCGAGAAGGGGACGTGAGAGTAAAAACTCTTCGGAGAATAGATCTGCTTTTATGTCATTCCAATCTTCAGTCTTGGCTAGCTGTAAGCGTAAGAGCTGTTTAGCATAATTCCAATCGTACAACGCCTTACTTATGTCCAATCCTTCATAACATTGTAAGCGAATTAATTTTCGTTTTTGAGCACGCGCTAAAGCCAAAGCTAATTGTGTCTTTCCCACCCCAGCAGGACCTTCAATCAGACAGGGTTTTTCTAAAGCTAAAGCGAGGAACAACGTGGTGGCTGCTTCTTGATCGATAAGATATCCTTCTTCTTCAAGCACTCGAGCTAAATCCAAAGGAGAAGTCTGCATAACTCAAAATTCCTCCACATCCTGAAAAGTCTTAATCACAAGCGATTAAGGTTGTCACTGACCTTATCTTCAATGAGCGAACGCACTAAATTATACGAAGAAAAATTCGCCGAAACTATAGTAGGCGATTGTTGGAGTTTGAGGAAAGATTTCCTGAACAATCATTTTAATGCCAAGCCCTTTATTAAAACGAGTTAAAACCTGATCCTGCAAGTCTTCTAGGTGAGCAAGCTTTTGCTTCACTAAATTGTATCCATCCGAAATTTTCCCGGCATGAGCACAATAGACTGTAGCAAAGCTTTCCTGCAATAGTTTGCGTAAAGATTCCATAAGAAGCGGTATGTTTTCGGTCCGCCGCGTAACTCGTGTCTTGGGATGAACAAAAAGGTCTCCACTAAATAACTGACCTTCCTCTTTGTCAAGAAATACAACGTGATCCTGAGTATGTCCTGGAGTGTGAATTACCTTAAAGGTGGAATGATCATTCTCAATAATGCTTGGCAGAGCCTCTGCTGTGAAACCCCTTCTGTTCCCCCAAAAAACCAATCTGTAAACCGGGATAATCCCCTTTTCTTGGCAAATGTCAATCGAATTCGCATGTATATAAGCAGGAATCCGAAGTTTTCTCATCAGATATCCGGTATTTCCAGTATGATCTTCATGGAAATGGGTATGGACAATTTTATCCAGCCGATTCTGAGTGCAGAAATACTCGATTCCTTTCCTCATTCGATGTGGACCACTATCGATGAGCATACCGTCCACTATGTATGCATACACATTGAGCGTTGTTCCCATCATTTGTACTTTACTGTTAAAGATCCTTACTTCTCGCGCTCTATCTATCCTAAGGCAACCTGAAGTTTGTAGTAACGTCATTCAAGAAAACCTCATCTCTTTGGCCTTTCTTCCATTTTTACTAATTATACTATGTCTGAATAGAAGTTCAATAATAAATACTCTCAACTATTTCCTGGTCCCAATGATCTTGCCCTGAATCATCTCTTTTGGACTAATTTTAATTTCGAAGGTGCTTTCAAGCTTTTTCAAATAGGAAACTTCTTTGGCGTTGACAACAGATATAGCGATCCCATGTTCTCCCGCTCTCCCAGTCCTCCCCACTCGATGAAGATAAAGTTGCGGATCTTCAGGTAGATCGAGATTAAAAATATGACTAATCCCTTTGATGTCTAATCCTCTTGCAGCCAGATCTGAAGCTACTAATAAAGTGCTTTTACCGCTCCTGAAGTCATCCATTGCCTTTTTTCGTTCGGACTTATTGGCACCTCCATAAATTCCGTCTGCTTCCAAGCCATGGTATTTAAGGTTTTCTACCATTTTTTCGATTTCTTCGCTTTTATTAATAAAAATCAA
>NZ_JYNH01000066.1 GCF_000960765.1 Desulfosporosinus sp. I2
CGAGCCTTGTGGGTCTCGACTGTTTTAATGCTGACGGCTAATTTTTCACTAATCTCCTTATTGGTATGCCCTAAGGCGACTAACTTTAAAACCTCTGTTTCGCGACCTGTCAAATTAATCGTTTTTTTGGATTCTTCTCTGGTTTCCGGCTGGAAGATGGACTGAATAAGCATGCTCGCCATCGCCGGATGAAGAAATATTTCTTTTCGGGCCACCGCACGCACTGCCTCTAACAGTTCAGAATCTGCAGCTTTTTTCAAAACATATCCACTGGCACCTGCCTGCATTGCTTGCTGAAGATACTCTTCTGCCTCGTGCATGGTCAGCATGAGAATCCCTACGTCCGGGGTTAATTGTTTCATCCGGGCAATGGCCTCAATTCCATTCATCCCTGGCATGGATATGTCTAAAATGACCACATCAGGTTGGTGTAATTGTACCTTTTTCCAGGGCATCCTCTCCGCACACTGCTTCTCCAACAACCACCATATCTTCCTGAGAATTAAAAAACATTCTTAACCCCGTACGCAAGATCGTATGGTCATCGACCAGAAACACTCGTGTCTTATCGCTCATGCTTTCCCCCCCTTTCTAGTGGCAACCTGACATAAAGCGTAGTCCCCCGACCCGGTTCGGATTCAATCTCGAATGTTCCACCAAATAGCGCTGACCGTTCTTGCATACCGGCAAGTCCTAGATTTTGACGTCCCAGGGTTCTTTCCCTCAAAACCCGCTCTACGTTAAATCCTACTCCATCATCTTCAATAATCAGATTCACACTCTCAGGGCGAATCTCTAAAACGATACTGACGTTACGAGCCTTGGCGTATTTTGCTACATTCGTCAGTGCTTCTTGTACAATTCGGTACAGAGTCGTCTCTACTTCACTCGGCAAGCGTTCCACCATTTGATTATGGACCTCAAGATCTACCACCATGATCTCCTGTTGGCGTTTGTATTCGGCGACATAACGTTCCAGAGCCGCGACCAAGCCCATATCGTCTAATACTGTTGGGCGCAGTTCAACCGCTAGGCGATGCACATCTTCTAACGTCATGTAGGCAACTCTTCTCAAATCTTCCGCCATGCCTCTGGTTTGTTCCAAGTCATTTCCTTGACTTAGAAGTTTCAGCCCAATGATCAAGGACGTCAAACTTTGACCCGCCTCGTCATGAAGTTCGCGAGAAATTCGCTTTCTCTCCTCTTCCTGCGCAGAAATCACTTTATTCAGTAATTGTTGGCGAATTTGTTCTTTGTCCATTAACTCTGCCAATAAAGCTTCTCGCTCTTGAGTATACCGTTCCAAGCTCTCCGCCATTCCATTAAACGAACCACCGAGCTGTCCGATCTCATCCTGCCCACCAATGCTCACTCGTTGGCTTAAATCTCCTTCAGCCACGGCTATGCTAGCGTCGACCAAGCGTTTTATAGGTCGCGTCAAAAGATGAGACATAATAAAGGCACCGAACAAACCTAAGATAGTAATTCCAAGAGTTGTGACCATGAGCTTTATGGAGAGAGCATTAATGGTTCGAGTCATATTGGCTTCAGACATGCCGATACGCACCCATCCAGTATTTTCCTCAAGAGGTACTAAGACATCAAGAATAACACCCTCTTCGGAATCGACTTCTATCACATCCGCTCCGGTAGCGTCTTTCTCAAGCTGACGTAATTCCAGTAAGCCCATAGGAATCCCTTGTCCGAAGTTATGCGCAACTAATTGTCCCTTTTCATCTAAAATTAAAACGTAGCGAACATCTTTATTATGCATTGAAACTGCTTTTGTTTTCTCATACAGGCCGATCAAATCCCCCACGAGTATCAAATTCATGCTCTCGGAAGCGACTTCGTTCCCAATCGTGACCGCTCGTTTCCTTAGTTGATCGTCTAAAATTTCAGTCACATAAGACCGCATATCAATAATAACGGTTAAGCCTAATAAGCTTATAAATACTGCAACAATCCCCATAATTTTGACATTAAGGGGAACCGCCTCTTGGATTTTTTGGAGTGTTCGAGAAGGGAAATACTTAGTAATTCGTTTCATCGTTTTAATCATTTCAAGTCAAGCCTACTTCTTGTGCCATCGCCTGTATCTTTTCATAGATTCCTTGGTCTGGATGAACAAAACGATCAAAATGCAATAGTTCCATCGCCTTTCGCCCCTGTTCATCCATATGCATAGTCAGCAAAACATTCTTTAAAGTTGCTATTAGTTCCGGATTGGCTTTATGCGAGACAACAACAGGAGGGTTCCCCATCGCTTCTGATTGGTCAATCACTTTAATTTTCCCAATGATGCTTTCATCACGTGCCATCGTCAGGTCATAAATCAAACTATCAACGGCGGCTCCATCTACAATGCCTTCAGCCACCGCTCGAATCGACTTATCATGACTATACGTAAAAACCGTCTGCCCGAAAAAATTATCAGGTTGATATCCCTTTCTTTTCAACATTACTTGGGGGGCAATACGACCTGAAAACGATAAAGGGTCCATGTAAGCGAAGGATTTCCCCTTCAAATCTAAAAGCGAAGATGAACTAGACGATGAAGGAGCAATGATATAGGAACTATACGTAGTGGACCCGGCAATTTGCGGGGTAACCAGAATTTGTTTGATTTGATTTTTCTCGATATCCCCTATCAGTGCCCCGGAACAGATGAACCCTAATTGGACTTCTCCCGCTTCAATCAGACGATTTGTCTCAGTATAGTTTTGCCGCTGAACCATCTTGACCTTCATATTGACCCGCTCTCCGATGATATTCAGCAAATCCCCGTAGAGATTGACATTTTCCATCGGCGAGATAACCGAAGCTACTGCAATATTTAACACGGGCTTCCCTCCCAAGTCAGGGTCTTGTTCTGGAGGAACCTGTAGCTGAGAAAGCTGAATCTTAGGACGTTCCTGGTTGGTTTTCAAGTTCCAGAATCCCGAGGCAGCCGTTCCTAGAATTCCTAGCTGAACGACCCCTAAAGCACCCATCCAAATTACTTCTCGACGTGTAAAATCATTTTTGGACACTTTAACGACCCCCATTCAGCGATTGCTTAATATTAAAACTCTCCTATATTCTACCTTGTTTTACTGCACCGTGTCACGGAATAGATCTAATTTTCTTTAATCCATCTTTTGGATTTAGATTATCATTTATTCTAGCAAGCATTTTAGCTTGTTCCAAACAAGGTAAAATGAAGAAACTAGCACTTGCTTAAAGAAAAGCAAGTGCTAGTACAACCGAATCTAAAATCCTAAATAGAACATATAAAATGCTATGAGCAGAATTACGCTACCCATGACAATTCTCAAAACCTTGCTGAAGGCACCATATTTATTGTTTGATGTCATATTCTTTACAAAACCAATAGATGTGCCTGCTACAAGCACTAAGGCACTATGCCCTACTGAATAGAGCAATAACAGCACAATTCCCCAAAACAAGCTGCCTTTTTCTGCTACTATAGCAAGAAGTGTAATCAGTACCGGAGTTGCACAGGGAGATGAAAACACACCGCCTAGTATTCCCGCTATAAATGCTCCGATGTATCCTCTTCGGGTGTTCTTGGCAATGAGATAGGTTGACGGAATGAAATTGTATATCTCCCATGTTTGCAAGGCCATAAACACCATCAGCACACCTAGCAAAAGATACCACCATGAAGCTGATGTTCCCATTAATTTGCCGACAAGTGACGATACTGTCCCTAATATGGTAAAGGTGACTGCTGAGCCTGCCGAAAAGGTAAGCGAAAGCCAAAAGGCCTTTTTAGGGTCATTGTTTCCAGTGCCGCCTACATATCCTATGACAAGTGGAACGCTTGATAAGGAGCAAGGTGTTAGGGAAGTTAACACTCCCGCGAGCAAAGCAAGCAATGGAGCTACCCACATACTTTGCGAGATAAGTGTCGAAAGAATATCAAGCCATTGATTGATCATTCAACACCCATCTCCTTTAGTACAGCTCTAAGTTGTTCTTCTGTCATACCTCCTTGATGTGCAGTATAAACGTGTTTATTGGTATCCTTAGTGGAATACAACATCATTTGCATAGCTTCTGCATCTCTAGGCACAAAGGGATTGCCCTCTTTATCAAAGTAAAATTGGGTTGGGATTACCTGTACAGGATAATCATCAGCTGCATTTTTATTTTTCCAAACATCAACGAACTTCACAATGGCCTTGCCCTGCATCTCCTGATTAAGTTCCTTGAGTACAGGCGCCATTTCTTTACAAGGAATACAGGAATCTGCACCAAAATCAATCACAATAGGCAAACCATAGGATTTTAACTGTTCAAGGTCTATTGCAGTTGCTTCAAGAGCGAAGTCCCCAGTACTAGCAGCCATAGGCTTCTCCGGATTACTTTTTAGGATAAAAATCCCTACTATTACTACGATGATAAGAATAGGAGCTATGATTTTAATGACTGATTTAGGTTTTTTCTCTTTATTATTCACTAAGCTTCCTCCTCCATTTCATTTCCAAGTATTTGCTTCATCTTTTGTATGCTTTCGGAGTTTAGAGAATAGTGCATCCACTTACCTTCACGTCGAAACATTGTCCAATCCACAATCATTATATTTATATTAATATTTACCTATATTCTAATTTTATAATAATACATTGATGTTTGTCAATTTTTACTATGTGAAACCCACCCATCCCCAAAAGCAAGAGCCTTTCACAATGGCGAAAGACTCTTAGAAATTTACAATATTTATGGGGTGGGGATGCTATGCTTTTATCGGCACTCCCTTTTTGTCAAAATACTTCTTTCCGAAGTACAAACTAACATTAACTAAGGCGATCATGACAGGCACTTCGATGAGCGGGCCGATGACTGCTGCGAACGCTGCTCCAGAGTTAATTCCGAACACCGCGACAGCAACAGCAATGGCCAGTTCAAAGTTATTGCTCGCCGCCGTAAAAGCTAAGGTGACTGTTTGACCATAAGGAAGTCCTTGTCGCCAAGCCATATAGAAAGAGACTAAATACATAACTGTAAAGTAAATCAACAGAGGTATCGCAATTCTTACAACATCCAACGGTACAGTAACAATCGTCTGGCCTTTGAGCGAGAACATGATAATAATGGTGAAGAGCAAGGCAATTAACGCAAGTGGGCTAATTTTCGGGATAAATTTTTTCTCATACCACTCTTTTCCTTTCATAGGCAAAAGTATCAAGCGCGTAAGCATCCCCGCAAAAAAAGGAATTCCCAAATAAATAAGAACACTTTGGGCGATCTCCCAAATACTGATGTCAACTTTAATGCTCATTAGGCCGAGCCATCCAGGCAGGACGGTAAGAAAGATGTAGGCATAGATTGAATAGAAGATAACCTGAAAAACAGAATTCAGAGCAACCAACGCTGCCGCATACTCCGAGTCTCCTTTAGCCAGACTGTTCCAGAGAATAACCATGGCAATACAGCGGGCTAGCCCAATCATAATAAGTCCGGCCATATACTCAGGGTAATTATGCAAAAAAATTACTGCAAGAGCAAACATTAAAATAGGCCCGACAATCCAGTTTTGAATTAAAGATAAGGTCATGACTTTGCCATTTCTAAAGACACGTCCGATTTCCTCATATTTTACTTTTGCTAGAGGTGGATACATCATTACGATTAAGCCCACGGCAATCAGAATATTAGTCGTCCCCATCTGAAATTGGTTAATAAAATTAGAAGTACCCGGGAATACAAACCCGATTCCAACACCCACTGCCATTGCTAAAAAAATCCACAAAGTCAAATAGCGGTCCAGTGTTGATAACTTACGACTTACTGACAATTCGACACTCATGCTTTATCAACTCCTTATATTGTTATCTAATAGTTATACCCAGCCCCACTTTTAAGTTTTGCATCCTTGGACACGCGTCAGCCTTTCCTCGTCCTCTTGGACCTTGGGAAACATAGGCAAAAGTAAGCCTATAAGCGGATTTCCCATATTCAGTGAATAATAAGTCCATTGTCCTCCGCGACGTTCATT
Source organism: Desulfosporosinus sp. I2 (assembly GCF_000960765.1). Lineage (GTDB taxonomy): Bacteria > Bacillota > Desulfitobacteriia > Desulfitobacteriales > Desulfitobacteriaceae > Desulfosporosinus. The sequence goes on from NZ_JYNH01000066.1 coordinate 6,005, forward strand.
CACAAATCCCGTTTGTCTAAGACGCCTCATATGTTGGGACACTCCCGGTTGGCTTATTTCAAATACTTCTGTTAAATCACAGACACATAACTCTCGTCCCTGAAGTAATGATAAAATCCTCAACCGCGTTTTATCTCCTAATACCTTGAATTCTTCGGCCATTGCCTCAATACGCGGTGTAGTGCTCAAGAGCTTAACTCCTTTCTGTTAAACTATATCGTTTTATAGTAAGATATTCCTATATAATTATATTATTATATATTCTGTAAGATTTCAACTACGATTTTGTTATTTACATAAAAAAGGCCTTATCCCTATATGAATTTCACCTTACACAGAGACCGTTAATCGGTCTCTGTGTAAGGCGTCGAATTAAGTTCACAGAGAAAGCAACTTATCCCCTTTGATTTCATCGGCACTCCAAGCGATGACGGCAAAGTTTCCATCCGAATGTTTATCGACTTTGTTGATCCACTCAATCTCATTGCTTGCCTTGGCAGATAACAATTGATTCGTTGTACCTGTTTGATACAGTGAGGAATTAATTATCCACCATTTAGTCGCAATACCTGCACGTTTCAAATCCTCTTCGAGTCGCATTGCTTCATACACGGGCGTGGCTTCAGCAAGCGTAACAATGATGACCTCGGTTTCGTCAGCATTGCGGAGCCTAGGCAACAGATTTTTCACAGATTCGGGAATGTCACCTTGTGAACGCTGAATTTCCTTGTGATAGCTTTGCGTGGAATCAAGCAGCAAGAGTGTGTGACCTGTCGGGGCGGTGTCGATGACAACGACTTGATCTTCTGCCTTTTCCACAATCTGGGCAAAAGCTCTAAAGACAGCAATTTCCAGCGTACAAGGGGAGCGCAAATCTTCCTCGATATAGGCAATATCCTCCTCGGACATGGTTTCTCTCGCTTTGGAAAGCACTTCTTCTTGATATTTTTCTAGTTCAGCCTGCTCGTCAATATGACTCACGGTGATGTCACTGGTTTCGTCGATTACGAATTTAAGATGTGCCGCGGGATCAGTGGTGGTAAGGTGTACCTTTTTACCTCTCGCGGATAATCCCATCGCAATTGCCGCCGCAATGGTCGTCTTACCCACACCCCCTTTGCCCATGGTAAAGATGACCTTTTTATTGGTGTTGTACAGATCCTCAATGACATCTTTAAGGTGTGGGATTGCCTGAGCCTGTACCGTTTCATCACGGACGATATAATTATCCTTAGTCAGCAATGCTCTTACATTGTCCATACCTGTAATGTTATAGGCTCTGAGCGGTACAGTATAAGCGATAAGGGTTTGTAAACCCTGCGGCATTTCAGCAAGCGCTTTCTGCTGCTTTTGATAGAGGCTCTCAGAAATACTATCATCATACGAGGTTAGTACACCATTAATAACCATTACCTGATTGTTTACGCCTATCTCCGCAAGCTCTCTGGACGCTCTTTCTGCCTCCTTGAGGGGTGCTGCTTCGGGACGTGAAACCAGAATGAGGGTTGTCAATTTGCTATCGGCTAAGGTTTCCACAGCCTTTTTATAAATCTCTTTTTTGCTTTCCAATCCGGATAGCTGTCCCAAGCAAGATGCACCGTGGGTGCTTTCACTAATGAAGTTGCTCCATGCAGATGGAAGTTGTAGCATTCTGAGGGTATGACCTGTTGGAGCAGTATCAAAAATAACATGGTCGTATTCTATTTGCGTTTTTTCATCGGTTATAAAGTTGGAAAACTCATTAAATACAGCAATTTCGACCGTACATGAGCCAGAAAGCTGTTCCTCCATATTGTTTAGCACTGCATCGGGCAGTTTGCCACGGTAGGGAGCAATGACACTTTCCCTGTATTCCGCTGCCGCCTGGATGGGATCAAGATTAGCAACAACAAGATTCGGTACTTCTTTGATGGGAATACCCTTATTCGTCAACTCAGTGTTAAAAACGTCCTGCAAGTTTGACGCAGGATCAGTACTGATGAGAAGCACCTTTTTTCCACTGTCCGCAAGGGTGACCGCAGTAGCGCAAGCAGTTGAGGTTTTACCGACACCGCCTTTGCCTGTATAAAATAGATATTTTGTAAGCTTAATCTTCTGTGGATTGAAAATCTCCATACATATTACCCCCGTTTGTTATTATTGAATAATACAGGATTAGCAACTTCCGTCGGAACAACCACACCCTGAGTTTTTTGGAAGAATATTAAATCCCTTTTCTTGCTCACCCAAAAAGCTAATCGGGATATCGAGGAGCTTCACAAATTCCTCATTGGTAGGGTACCTACCGGTTATCAAAATTTCACCGTCTAAGACAGTAGCTGGTAATTCATCAACCCCTTTGGTTTTAAGAAGGTCATTCACCGCCTTATTAGTGACAAACTCCATAGGTGCATTTGTGAGGTTGAAACGGTCAACCTCAACACCATTTTTCTTGAGTGAATTAAGCACCGTAGAAATTCGAAGCAATTCAGTATCAACTCCAACACCGCATAGACCCGTGGAACAGCACATAGCGGATTCAAAAATCTGTATTTTTTTCATAAATAATCGCTCCTCATTTAAATTTTATAAAGACAACTATCTTCAGGTGGAGTCTTCAACTCCTTCTGAAGATAGTTGAGCTTAACCTCAACATTCATGTCGAAGATCTCTCTCGTTGCTATTATGCCATATCGTTGTAATTTCACTAAGCAGGTTTTTTGCTTCGTCACAACCCTCTTTGCTCAATGAATAGTACATCCATTTTCCATGACGGCGGCTACCAACAAGTCCCGAATCACATAAAATCTTCATGTGGTGCGATAAGGTGGATTGCGATATATTCAGATCTTCTAGGATTTCGCAGGCACACCTCTCTCTGCTTTGTAACATTTCAACGATCATCAACCGATTGGGATCGCTAAGTGCTTTAAATACTTTTGCGTTGGTTTCATATTTATTTTCCATATTATCACCTCAAATCTATTTTCATCGATATGTAATATTATAAGTATCATATCGATGTGTGTCAATATAATTAAGAATAGAATTTTACCAGCGCAATTGGAGCTTCTAAGTGCAATCGGTGATTGCCAAAGGTCTTGCTATGAGATAGGCACAACTTAAAAAACAGATGACCCTTGTAAAGCAAATTACAGGGGTCATCTTACGTTATATTCACCTGAGGGAGCTTTAGCTGTTAGGGCTTCTTTCCAGCGGTTGGGAGCACTTCCTGTCATGACAATGTTTCCCGTCCGTTACCATATTTCAGAGTTACCCCTTCCATGAAATGCCGCGGATAATCCCCTACCACATCATCCCATGCGACAGGCCAATCTCCGAAGGAATCTATGTGCAGCTTTTCGACTTCCCTTCAGCTTCTTGACCGATCATGGCCCATGATGGTAAAGAAGCATTGAAGAAATTCTTTGAATACTCACCGGTACTTTTCTCTTGGACGTTATGATGCCTAAGAAAGATGGTTTTGAAGTTTGCCAGGAGATCCGCGGTAGTTCAAATGTACCTATCATTATGATTACTGCCAAGGGTGATGATGGCGACCGTATCATGGGTCTGGACATCAGCGCAGATGACTACATCGTGAAACCCTTTAGCCCAACTGTATCATCTAACTCTTTCTGAGTCGCTCCTGATTCCTTTACAACTGCAATGCTGTATGAAGTTCAAGGCTTGCATCCGGCAGCGAGTGAAGCAGCCAGAGCGATTAGATATTTCAGTTTCCGGTCGAATCCATCTCGTATTCTAGAGTGTATTAAAGAATTCATCATACTTTTCTAACATTTATCACCCTGACCTTTCTTCAAAACTTCACGACTATCCCTATTGGCTTAGCTACCTCATCGTAAACGGTCTATAAGGCTTGCTCTTGGAATTTTTTCGGCATTACACCTTCAGACCGTTTAAAGACCTTGCTAAAATGCCCGGGATCATTATAGCCCAAATTCTTGGCTATCTTCGTTACATTGTCATTCGAGTGTCGCAGTAAACGCTTCGCTTCTTCCATGCGTGCTTTGGTCACACTCTCCATCACTGTAAACCCTACTTCTTTCTTGAAAATATGGCTTAAATAATAAGGGCTTAAATAAACATGCGCCGCTATTTCTTCTAAGCTTAATTGCCGATTGAAATTCTGCCAAATATAATTCAGAACTTCCGTGATGGTCTCTGTATTTTTCCCTCTTCTTTTGCGATAAATCTTAGTGCTATACTCCTCCGCCACCTGGCACATCAGGTAACATAGATCTTCTAGGGATTCACTCCGGCCTATTTGTTCCATATACTTTACATTTAAAGCTAAAACCTTTTCTTCTTCTATTTCATCTTCTGTTGCTGTACGTGATAAAAGGGCTATCAGTTCCAATATTTTAACCCTGAACATCTGCAGGCGGCCGCCGTAACGATCGATCATGTCTGCCAACATCTTATTCAACAGCTCCATCATGCCGCCCCGGTCCCCAATTTTCAATCGAATTAAAAATTCTTTTTCAATATTCAGGTCAGCCTTGCTTTGAGCTTCTTCTTTTTTGACCTCCTTCAAGGTCTGTTCTAACATCTTCCGCTTGAAAATTTCTGCTCCCAGTCTCGCCTGCTGTTCAGCCATCTCCCGCCGTTGTTCTGATGCCTCTATCCCCATCTTCATCAAATGGTTGGCCATCACAAATAATAAATACGCTGTGGCCTCCACCTTTTCCGCTGAAATAACCTGAAGTTCTTTGCCCTTTTGGACAAGAGTTTCGACATCTCTCACATTTTGATTCATCTCGGAGACTTCAATCCAGAAAAATTCTTCCGGTTCCCACATCAGCACTTGACCGGAGATAATTGCTCCGATATACTTTCCAGAAATAACCAAAGGAGCGGCCCAGACTATTAAACCGGCATGGCAGCGAAAAATATACGGTTCGCCAAACTTGGCCGCTTCCCGACCGGCCCGCATATAGGAACCCCGGCATTTTTCATAGCCTCCTGCTGTTCGCTTTACGGTCCGGCAAAAGGCGCATTCCTCCAGTACTCCTAGCGGTGCCAACAATTCTTCCCCCAGCGTATTCACAATCACGGACCGTAAACCTGTCGCTTTAGTTAAACTTTCCAGGATATGCCGCATCACATTATGGTCAAGAATTTCCAGAATTACTTTCTTACCAATACTGATAGTTAATAATTCCCAAACTCCTCCGCGCAGCGGTACATCTCAACAACATTAGCAATGGGTAATCCTTCCATCAGACCGCCACAACTGCCAAAGATAAATCCGCCTTCTGGAGCAGCTGATTGCATTGTCTTTTGTACAGTTGTGCAAATCTCGATAAGCCCTTCACTGGGAATTGTATTGGATAAATCTATATTCCCCATTAGACACAGATCACGTCCATAATTGCGCTTGACCAAGGCAATATCCATTCCAGCTGACGGTTGAAGTGAATGGAGTCCAGAAAATCCTGCTTCAATAATCATAGGAATCGCTTCTACGATCCTGCCATCAGAGTGGAAGAGGATCTTGATCCCCATCTTAGTAACCTCATCGGCAATTTTTCGCCACAAAGGAAACAAAAATCTGCGTATACCTTCAAGGGAAAGAAAAGTGCCCTCGTCAAACGCTATATCATCGGCCAGAATTATTCCGTGGGCACCTAATCGTTTCGCCTCTGTGGCCAATTCCAGCACTAACAATGTAACTCCTTCAATGAAGGGGGCTACCTTCGCGGGTTCAGTTACTATTAAGGACACAAAATCCATAAATCCTATCGTCGAGGCACCTAAACCAAACACACTGTCAATAACAACAAATACAAAAAAATCCGTATGCCCGCTCCACCAGGCGATATCCTTAAGTAGAAAATCTTTACGACTTGGGACTATCAACTCGGGGTTCTCAGAAAACCATGTCCCTAAAACTTCTCCTCCCACTTTACCGTTCACCCGGCTATAACCTGCTGTCCATCCTTTTGAAGCGCGTAATGAAGGCAGACTAAATCCTGACCAAGAATTTGTAGTGTATGAGCCCGGTCTTCTAAGGTAATAACGGATTTACCCAGCATCGATTTTATAAACCCATCAGTAATTACCAATTCACCTTTGGGAACCTTATCAGGTTGGGATAAATTAAGAGCTATTGAAACCCGCTCTTTCGGAAGCACAACAAAACTCCCCCTCGATTCTCATGATTTACAGCGTTATCTCCTGAGTACAATTCTTTCATTAAGTATTTCCAGAAATGACGGGCATTCCCAACCACCAATCCCCCTGTCAGTAATTACTCCTCAACCCCTCACTAATCATTTCTTATCTTGAACACTAATAATATTACCCACAGATGTTAGCAACTTCATTAATGAAATAGGTCTATATGAAAATAAACCTAGCGTGTTATATTTATTATTGAAAGTCTATGGCGTTCAGTTTTTTTAAAAAGGCTTTTCTTATCAACAAGGTTGTTGACAGCTATGAAGTTAATTCCACGTCTTACCTGTTCATTCCTTTCATCTCAACAAATATTTTCAATTTATTTCAAAATTAAAAGCTTTATTTTATAAACTTCTATTAATCTAATTGACTGCCAAATCTGGCTGAGTTCGAATATCGGAAGTTTATCAATTGTTCAAACTCATAACGTAACAGCACTTGCACTTGCCTAATAATGAAAAATAGATACTGGCATTTTTTAAATAGTTCTTTAAACCCCATTGCTTATGAAAATGTATCAGCTAACACACTTGATCTGAATATTTCTTCCAGTCATTAGCTTTACTCATCTTTCGCATATACTTCAACTCCCTAATATTATGAAAAGTTAAGAGTGACTTCGGCTTGTTTTCATTTTATTAACGTAGAATAATTCAGGTTAACTCCCATTTTATACTTTCCCCAGAATAAAAAAATGGCCCTACTTTAATAGTAGGAGCCATTGGCATTTATTAGTTAGTTACATTATCTTCAACTAGGGATTCTAGACCAATACTCATGAGTCCGAAAAACGGTTCCGTCGAATTAGCCCTTATAGTTTCAGCTAACGTCGTAATCCATTGCTGAAGGTGTTCACTTATGAACTCACTTCGATAGACCATCATTTCCTTAATATCTTCTTCCGCGCCATCGTATTGAACAAGCTCTAATATCCTTTGTGAGAGAAACCGCATAAACTCTAATTCTGTAGCGATATGATCATCAGGAATGGAATACAAAGATTTTACAACCAGACCCGCTCGAAGATAGTGTTGTCTGACATTAATAGTGGTTTCTTGCATGAGTAGACCACTTCCACTATAAACCGACTCATAAAGATTAACAGGCACGTGCCCCGGAGCAAAAAAGAGTCGTTCATACTCCTGCGTTAAACTATTGAGGTAATGATCAAGACCAGACTTCTGAACGTTCTCTATTAATTGCTGATGGAGCGGAGAATTCGTGTCACCCCAACTGCGCACAAGCTCAAGGGCAGATTTTAGCCACTCGGTGCTCGGTTTTTCTCGAAAGAACGTAGAAAAGAAATTATAGAAATTAATTTGAGCTTTCAAATCCTGGATTGACAAATCCATACAGAGTCCTCCTTTGAGCTAAGTTGAAACACGATCAACATCAAAAAGAATCATCTAGGGGCTGACGAATCAGCCCCTTTTCGTTTGGTATTAGATCTTTTTAATCTTGACGATCATATCCGCGTAAGTGGGCATTCCCATAAGCGGGCTTAAGCTATCTGGGTCTACTAACATATTATGGCTGGGTGTGTAATCCTTTTGTTTATAAGTCCCACCGAGTCCTGGACTGAAACGTCCACCAGTACCGAAGCCCATTTTCACTACTCCAGGTCGAATTCCTTCACTGACGAAAACCTTGCTTTTAACAGATCGCTTTAAGGGATTCTCAATTTCAATCATATCCCCAGTTTTTAGTCCCAGCTTTGCTGCATCTTGCGAATGCATGAGCAAGGTTCCAACACACCAGGTATTGGCTTTAAACTTTTTAACTTTAAGCTCAAATCCTTCTTTTTTCGCAGGGTTTGCATCTAGAATCTCATGCTCAAACGCATTGTTAAGCGGCATATAAATACCTTCGCTGGGGGTTTGGGCTAACCAAGGGATCATTTGGGTTCCGCTCATCGATTGATGCACCCGGCCTACAATGAGTTGAAAAGGATACTCTTCGGCATACTTTTTATATTTTGGGTTCGTATGGGGGTTCCAGGTGGTTTCGAACCAATAGAAGGTTGAGGGCAGACGATCCCAACCAATCTCCTTCATTCCTCTCGGTAGATCCAATCCAGCCTGGATCTTTTGATCGATAGCAGAGTACAAATTAAACTTAAACTCAATAAGCTTGGTTTTTGTATTCGGGAAGGCTTTGTTCGCTACATATTCCATACTCGTTGCATCAAACTTACGATAGCGGTACCAGCTCATCGGCCAAACAGCAACACCCTTGTTTTTCCTGAGCCACTCGACAGTAACCGCTTCTCCTTTAATTTCTTTCTTTTCATTGTCAATGGTTACTCGACCAGCCTCTAGCGAATCGGGAGTTCCGATCAGCTTGTAGCCTTCTGGAAGCTTCGGATAAGGAAGCGGTTGTCCGACATTATACTTGCCCGGAGAGGGTTTTAGCATTTCATTGACAAAGTCCTCTTGACTCTTGTATTTCTCCCAGAAGTCTTTAGCCTGAATATCCTTGTCTCCAAGCTCATAGAGCTTTTTGGCGATGAGATTCATAATTTCCGTCGGAGGTTTAGACTCGTGAAGTGGTTTAATCACTTCATCCCTTAAATAAATCATAGGATGGGGCGGATAGATGTCACTTAGGCTCATTCGTTCAGCGTAACTAGCCTCAGGTAGAATGACATCCGCATAAAGAGCACTTTCAAGATAGATGGTATCAATAGTCACCATAAGCTCGACCTTGTATTCACCGGAGGGATCTTTTGCTGTCAGTGCTTCTTGCCAACGATAAGGCGCGCTTCCTGTAACGACCGCATTTCCAGTACGCTGAAGAAAAGCTTTGATTGGATATTTATGCCCTTTGAAAGCTCCGTATTTTAACGCAACTCCTTCCATAAAAAGCTTTGGAAAGTCCCCAACGACATCATCCCAGGCAACAGGCCAGTCACCATAAAGATCCATGTGGAGTTGTTCAACTTCGCCCTCCACCTCTATACCATTCACTGTGCGCTTAATTTTCTTCTTTTTAAAGTCTTTACCTGTTGCACTTCCGCCCTTATCCGATTTGGTGATTTCAGTGTCGATAGCGCCTCCAGGCACATCGAAATTTCCAGTAATCACATTAAGCGTAGTCATCAAGATTGAGGCCACATAGCCGTTGTAATGATGTCCCGGACTTTGCATACCGCAAACTAGGGCAGCCGGTTTCGTACTCCCATACATATGACTAAGCTCTATAATTTGCTCCTTCTCTATCCCAGTTCGTGCCGCAGTCCATTCGAGGCTGAAATAAGGCAGGTTTGTCATAGGATCAATTTTGGTCCACCAAGATTTAAAGGCTTCTAAATACTCGTCCCAACCCTCACTATACTTTTTGAAGTCCCAGTCAATGTAACGGCGGTCAATACTATTGGGGTTATCGTTTTCCAAGATATAACGTAACATCCCTGCAAAAAGTTCACCATCTGTTCCCGGACGAATCGGCAACCAAAGATCGGCTTGAGACCCGGTATTTGTTAAAGCTGGGTCAACTACAACGATTTTACACCCATTGTCCACTTTTGCTGCGAGTGTTCCCCGACTTTCATAGTTAATCCGAGTCGCCACAAAGGGGTTCCAGCCTACATAGATTATCAACTTGTTTTTGTAAGTCATTTCCTTTTTTAGGCTTCCGTCAGGCTGGCGTACATGAACAGGACGCATGACATCTGGCTCAATTCGTTTTCCTCCAAGCATCAGCTTGGGTCCATGGCGACGTGGAGTATCACAGATGGCACCATGTTCTACAACATTGGGTGTTCCAAAGGCAAAGAATAGGCGCCAATACTGATCACGGTCTGTTACATCCCCGGCATCCATAATGACACTTTCCGCACCATGCTCTTTTTTAATCTTGGTTAATTTTTGAGCAATATAGTCAATAGCCTCATCCCAAGTGGCTTTGCGGAACTTACCTTCTCCCCTTTCTCCTTCACGGATCATCGGGTACTTAATGCGATCAGGAGAGTATACCAATTGAATTCCAGAAGCACCCTTTGCACAACATGTGCCGTCATTGAACGGTACCGCCTTATTACCATATATCTTGGTTAGACGACCATCCTTTACCCACATTTCAAGGCCACATTCACTCGGACACATTACGTCCGCAGTATATTTAATGTCTACACCTTGGTTTTTTAGACTTTCTAGTTCATCTGCATTGACTGTGCGTAGTTGGAAGAGCCCAGCAGTACCTAAAGTCGCTGCCGCAGCCCCTGCGCCAGTCCATTTTAAGAACGAACGTCTGTTCATCATACCTTTAACCTCCTTCATTTTAGTTCCACAAGCCTGCCGCTTGGATTCCAACTCCAACGATGCTAAAGCGTAGCAAGAGCCCTCCAAGTATTACAAGTAAAGCACCAATCATTAACACAGGTTTTTTGTTGAGTGAGGGTTTATTTAAGAGGACTAATGGAACCAGAATCCCGAGGAAAATATCTCCAATCAAATACACAGGATCTTTCCATAAAAGTTCTAACGCTTTTTGTCCTTGTAAGCTCGTAGCACCGAGTGTAATCCACTGAGAGATAGCAAAGAAAATTTCTAAGGCTAATGCACCTTGGATAATTCTCACTAAAGTCCGAACTGTCTTCTCTTCCGGCTTCTTGTTCAAATACACGATAAGAACTAGCGCTGCACCGGTGACAACAGCTGAAGTCAGGAAATATCCGGGTAATAGAGCACTGTTCCACAAGACCTTTCCTTTAACGACTCCAAGCAGGAAAGCCGTGTATAGATCAGCAAGTAAAGCCAAACTTAACGTTAGGATAGATAAACCTCGGAGCCCCAGCCCAAAAGTGCCTTGGCTTGTGCTTGCGCTCTCTTGAACTCCTTTGAGAATTGGAATTGATATTCCTTGACTCAATCCTAAACGGGCAATATACCACAGCAAACAGAGCGGATAAAGGATGATAAGCCAAGTCCCCCAAGAAATTACCGAAGTAGGATTAAAATTAACCAGGAGATGCCAAAACCTTAAAGGTTGATGCAGGTCAGCTAGCAATAAAAAAGGTACAGGGATAAATGTCAATAAACTTGTGATTGCGGCAGGAAAAGCAAGAGTTTTAAACCGTTCCGATCGAAAAACTGTGTAAACTGCCGATATACACAAAGCGCCGACACTTAACCCTTTGAAGAATATATACAAGGGAACCAAATAATTCCACGGACTTGCATTCACAACTACATATACATCTTGTGTGTTCACCCTTATTTACCCCCTTTATTAGGCAGTTTGTTAATCTCTGCATCAACATAGAAGACATTCGGGTTAGTACCTAAGTCTGGACGGAGGGTTTGTACCCCATTTTTAGTAATATACTGAGAGATTTCACTCAGTGGATCATTGAGATCTCCAAATATGCGCGCCTTTCCCATACAGTTATGGACACAGGCCGGTTCTAATCCCATCGAAACTCGGTGTACACAAAACGTACATTTATCAGCAACTTTTAACCCCTCATGCAAATAACGAGCGGAATAAGGGCATGCTACTATACAGTATCCGCACCCAATACATCTTTTCTGATCCACCAGCACAACTCCATCGGCATTGATGTAGCTGGCTTTAACAGGACAGACCGTAACACAAGGCGCATTCTCACAATGGTTACATAGTTTTGGAATAAAATTGCGTTTGACCCTCGGAAACACTCCACGTTCCGTCATGTCAACCCAAGATCGGAATCCATCATAAGTGACTCCATTTTCCATTTTGCAACTAATGGTACAAGACATGCAGCCAACACACTTCCGTGTGTCAATAACCATACCATAGCGCTTTTTCTCTGTTGGCATCTTGGCATCTCCTCCTTAAGAAAATACTTTGTTTCACATATAAGTATATGAAAAAGGAATCCCCTCGTATATTAAGGAGATTCCTAGTCTTCTTCCCTCAAATCCCTAGTACAGTAGCTAGGGTTTTCCCTAGTTACTATCTACACCAGCCCCTGTTTGATAGCATAAGCTACCAACTCCGATTTATTCTTAAGTCCTAGCTTTTGGGTTAAACGAGCACGATGAAATTCAACCGTTTTGGGACTGATATTTAATAGCTCGCCGATGACCTTCATCGTTTTACCCCGGGCTGTTAGAATGAGAACTTCAGTTTCACGATCAGTCAAAGATTCTTCACGTTGTTCCCCGGTCTGCCATGCATCCATTAACACTTGGGTAACTGTTGCATCTAGATATTTACGTCCGCTATGAACCGCTCTAATAGCGGCGACTAATTCGTCGGCTGCAGCGCTCTTCAGGAGATATCCAGCGACACCTACCTTGGTGGCCCGAAGGATATATTCCCGGTTTTCATGCTGAGTCACCATTAAGAGTTTAGCGTTGGGCAATCGATCTAGTACACTACGAGCCACAGAAATGCCATCAAGGCCAGGCATGGAAATATCAAGGACGACTACATCTGGTTTACATTTAAGTATTAATTCTAAGGCTAGATTCCCATCACTAGCCTCTCCTACGACCAGCATATCCGACTCAATTTGTAATAACATGGTTACTCCGGCCCTAAAGAGGGTATGATCATCCACCAGCATTACCTTAATTTTTTCCATAGTGGTTATCCTCCCTTTTCAGTGGAATAACGGCTTCCACGGTAGTGCCGTGCTTAACATCAGAATGAATTTCCACACGTCCACCGATTAAAGATGCCCTCTCCATCATGCCAACTAATCCTAAGGGTTTCTTTCCTTGCTCTAATTCAAACATATTTTCGTCCCAAATGAACCCTTTTCCATTATCTTGTATTTTTAGTATTGCTTTAGTCTCTTCAACTTTGAATTCAATAAAAAGGTGGGTCGCTTGCGAGTATTTTGCGGCGTTGGTAATCGCCTCTTGCCCAATACGATACAAGGTCGTTTCCACTTGGGGATCGATTCTTTCCTTGGACCAGTTTCCCTGAACGTCGACTTCGAGCGGTTCTTTCCAATCTCGACTTTCAGCGAGCCATCTTAAGGCTGGAATAAGCCCTAAATCATCCAACAAGGTTGGACGTAAATGAAAGACGATGTTATGCAGTTCTCTCATAATCCGCACCGCTTCATCCTTGGATTCCTCTAATAAAGCTTCTGCTTTGCGGGTATCTTTGTGAATCCAACCCATTGAGACTTTCAAACGCATGGCTAAAGCAGCTAGGGATTGACTTGTTTCATCATGTAATTCACGGGCAATTCGCTTACGTTCATCTTCTTGAGCTACGATAACTTTTTCCAACAATTGTCTAACTCTTTCTTCCCGAACTTTTAGCTCACGCCAAAGATTCACATTTTCAATCACTGTTCCCAGCTGACCACCGATCGTTTGTAAGGTGGCAAGATCAGCCGGAATTAGCTCTTGATCACTTAGAAGATGCATTGCTCCCAAAACTCGATCATTAACGTAAATGGGTACTCCGGTAACTTGAAAGGACTTATTATTTATTTCCAAAGATTCTTTAGATAAACACTGTCCTTTCTCAATATTTAAAAGATCACAGTCACAGAATTTGCATTCCTGACATGGAATCTCCCTTTCATCGATTCTAACCCCAATAATCGATCGACTTTCTTTTCCTTCTCCTAAGCGTAGATTTATCCAGCCAGCGTTTAGATCAAGGTTTTCAATAACCTGAATTAGAGCATCCCGAAGAACAACATTGACATCTCTCTCCAAACGAACGGTTTCAGCAACGCGGTTGAGTGCAGATAACTCTCGATTTTTAATTCGTTGCTCTTCCTCTGAAAGCTTTAGTTTAGACATACTATCGTCTAATACGACAAGCATCCGATTAAAGCTCTGAGCGAGTTCTCCAACTTCATCCTTTGATGTAATATCGACTCGATGATCCAATTCCCCATATGTAATTTTCCGTGTGATTTTAGTTAATTTTTCAATTGGAGAAGAGAGATACTTCCCTAAAGCTCCCGCTGCTAGGCTCCCTAATGTGACTCCCAATAAAGTTATGAGGACAATCGTTCCAAAAACACGTTCTAATGTTGCCTGTATGTAATCTTCTTTAAACCCTATATGCAATTCACTCTCTAAACCCTCGATAAGGAAGACTCCTACATCCTGTACCCTTCCCTCATTCGACATAAAAGACTCTAACGAATAAGGTTCACCTGGTGTAAGACGATTTAACTCAACTAATTCATTGGAGATGGTCTTTTTTAAAGTATGCAACACATTTCCATCTGGCAGAATCAAATAAGCATACACCAGTTGGCGGTCTTCACTTAACCCTTCTAGTGTTCTTTGAACGGTCAAATAGTTCCCACTTAAAGCGGGGTTAGCAAGGTTGCTCGCCACAACCTTAGCCAATGAGACTTCTTTATCTTGAACGGATTCTCGTAACGCATCGGCAATCACATAGTTGATTATTAGCACGGTTAATAAGCCGAATACTGTGATGATCATCACCATGACCCATGAAATCTTTTTTCCCAGTTTCATTCTGTTCCTCCACTAAACAGGCCTAGGCGAACTGCCCAATTGCGAGCTTTTTTAAAATCTTGGTCCGTCGAAGCGACAAATCCCAGCGGCATTTCCGTCTGTTCCCAATGATAAAGGATTTCCTTATCCTTGCCCCGAGGTTCAAAGGCTAATAATGCTTGTTGAATATTCTTCACGATGTCCGGCGGAAGAGATGATGATACCGAGATCGTACTGCTCGGAAATTCCTCGGATTCAGCTAGAATCCGTACTAAGCCTTTGTTCGCTAACTCTCTCCCTAACGTATCTTGTATCCCGCCCGCTGAATATCGACCGCTAATCACTGCATTTGCCGTATCGAAATGCGAACCTGCAAACGTATATCCAGCTAAATCAGTAAGATTGACACCCTCTTGATAAAGCATAATGCGGGGAATTAAATGACCTTGAGTTGATGTATCTGAACCAAAAGCGAAGGTCTTCCCTTTTAAACCTTGAATAGATTTTATATTGCTGTTTGCTGAAGTAATGATTAACGCACGATACTCCGCCTTATCTTGTTCCGTGATTCCACGGGCAATGACACGAACACCATATTTTTGATGGGCTTGTAAATAACTCAGTGTCCCAATGGCTGCTACATCAACTCTTCCATTTCCGAGTTCTTCAATCAGATTTTCATTCGATGCCATGGGCCGTAACTTAAACTGATAACCTGTCGTTCTTTCGAGATACTTTAAGAAGGGAGCATACATTTTTACATCTTCAGCCGGGTCCATTCTTCGATCATAGCTAAAAGTATAGACCGTTTTAGTTTCATCCATTTTGGCAATTACCGCACCTGATCCCTCTTGAGTTAAAGAAACTACATTATCCTTGGTTAAATTGCCACATCCTAGTGTAAAAAACGACATAGAAAGTAGACAAAATACTATAGAAAGGATTCTATTCACATTAATCCGCTCCTATCGAAGTGTTCAGTAATTTGTGATGAATGCTGCACGTAGTTTGTTCTTCAAACTTTAGTTAAAATCCTTCTCTGTTACACTTAAAAAACAAAGGACCTCCTAAATAATGCCATATGATTGATATATAACATCTTAAGTCAGTCCTATTATCTGTTATTTTACTTAAAAAATGCTTATCAGTTACTCCTTCATAGGCAGTTCATGTACTTTTGATGCATTCACTAAAAATGACTAGAAAACCAGCCTTTATATTACTCTCAATCTTTAGAAGTACAAAAGATCTTATTAACATACGAAATGGCATGAGGATTGATAACAATCCAACATGCCACTTTTTTGCCTTGGCAACTTCCCTACATAAAAGCCACCCTGGAACTCTTCCTAACCTCGTCATATATCTTGCTATTGTTGATTCCACCATAAAAACGGACAACACCGTTGACCGCCACCAGCGGTAAAGCAAAGCCGTTCTTAAACATTGTATGAGGCGTATCATAGCCCTTTAAATCATCCTCAAAAACATCGATAAACTGCAATCGTACGTCAGCCGCCAGATCACTTTCCTGGCAAAACCGGACCAAATCCTCAAACATTTCCCCCATGGTTTTTTCAGTTTCAGAACCACAGGCTCCACCGCAACTACACGAATTGGCTGGGGCTTCTTCACGGATTCCGAACACTTCTACCTGAACCATAAATTATTCCTCCCCACGTAAGAATCTACATTTTATTATGATTATATTATCATATTTCCCCCTTAAAAAATGAACAGGGTACTTCTTCTTTCTTATATCAACTTTTCTTGATGATAGAGGAAACAACTTAAAGCACGCTTGATGCAAAAGAGATAAAATAACGCTAATAAACTCTTGACACCGTATCTAACTACAGACTTTATACTAGACATGGGAGGTGAGCAAATGAAAGGACTGACTATAAGTGAATTAGCTAAAAACGCTGGAGTAAATATCGAGACGATTAGGTATTACGAAAGATTAGGTTTGATTTCGAAACCGCCACGAACAGAATCTGGGTATCGAGCCTTTCCACCTGAGGTGACTCAGCGGATCAAATTCATAAAACGCTCTCAGGATTTAGGTTTCACTCTTTCCGAAATTCACAAACTGCTTAGTATGACTGACAGCGAAAGTTTTGATTGTCGGGAAGTACGGCAATTCGCCTCTCAAAAGCTAACGGAAGTAGAGCAAAAAATCCGTAACCTACAAAGCATTAAAAGTATCCTACAAGATTTATCGAGTAGATGCCCTGGCCAAGGGGCAATTCAAAGTTGTCCTATAGTAGAAAGATTGTCGGAAGGAGGTGACTTAAAATGGTTGACAAGAGAATAGTGGAAATATTTTCTGCTGGGTGCTATATCTGTGATAATGCCGTAAAAGAAATCAAGGCTCTTGCTTGTCCTAATTGCGAAGTAAAAGTTTACGACTTAAACAAAAGATGCGATACTAACGAATGTGTGGAAAAAGCCAATCAGTACGGTGTCAAATCCGTTCCTGCTGTTGCTATCAATGGAAAGTTAGTGGATTGCTGTAACAAAAGAGGCATTGACTTTGAAGCATTAAAGTGGGCTGGACTTGGGCAATAAGGAAACCATTCAGTTATTCAATAATCGGGCCGAGATTAATTTTCCGGCCCGATTAATAAGTTTACATCATTTAAAAACAACATTTATATGGGAAAGATACATTTATTGTAGTATAGAGTATGGAGTGTATTTAAATGACTGTCACCAGTTTAGAAGGGAACGCTGAAATCGGTTTTGGTCAAATTACACAATTTACATTCGCAGACCATTATTAATACTAATCTTCATTTTTCCCTTTCCTAATTCTTGCTCTACCAAAAGAAGATGTTGTATGGGAGGCAAGGGTTCACCATCCTCTATGATTTTTTCAATGTAATATAGGCAGTCGGTTTTCTCCTCTTGGGAATTGCTCAGGGTTTTGTACTTAAAACAGCTTACGAGATCATTGCTGTCTTCAATACCCAGACCACAGTTATGACATGTTTTCATATTCACACACCCTCCCACCATTTCCTACCCCAGTTATCAGCACTTCAATCTTGGCTTCGATTACCTAGTTAAGGCTACGGTTATCTAATTAGAGAGCCTCCTGCACTAGAAAAGTAGGCACAGGAGGTTTTTCTCAGTTATAACTCTGTTTCACTAAGCCATAGGACTACATCCTTTATAATAATGACTTGATTTTCTGATCGCCTATCGACCTTAATTAGACGCTCAATCATCCGGTCTTTCTGAAACGAGCATCCTTCAAGGCCTTTTCCAATATCTCTGATCAAGCCCTCTTCCATAGCATCAGAAAAAACTTGCACAGAATCAATGTGGCCATTTTTCAAACAAAACCCTAGTTCCACTTCTCCCCAACCAAATCGGCGACTAATAGAAATGTCAAATTTCGGAGTATTACCAAATCGCCATTCCCAAGAGGAATACTTTTGAACCAATGGTTCAATATTGAAGTCATTGCGGGCTACTGCTATCTCTTGGGCATCTCCCCCATAAACATCCATGAAACTCTCTTCCATACCTTTGATCACAGCGGCCAAGGTAACGGATTTACAAACTTCCGTTAGATTAATTACTCTAGACTGGACTGAATCAATCCCCTTGGAAATTATCTTTTCACGGGATACCTGCAAGTAACGACTAAGCTTCGTCAGGTCACTATTAATTAGGATAGTGCCGTGATGCAGAGCACTATCTTTATTAAAAAAATATGCATTACCGGAAAACTTCTTCTCCTCAATCACCAAATCATTGCGCCCAGAAAACTCGGCCTTTATGCCAAATTTTTTTACCGCCTGCAAAATTACGGTTAGTTGTTTCGATAGATCGTAATGCTTTTTATTCATAAGGAAGGTGAAATTCAGATTACCTAAATCATGGAAAACCGCCCCACCTCCGGATAAACGCCGGGCTAGTTTCCCGCCCTCTCGTTCCAAATCAAGATGCCGACACTCTTTCCAGGCATTCTGATTTCTGCCGATGACTACCGTGTTGTTATTCTGCCATAAATAAAGTAATACCTCATCCTCGGTTATTCGTTCCAGTAAATGTTCCTCTATAGCCAAATTCACCCACGGGTCGTGAGATAATGATTTGATGATGCGAGTTTGAATCTGAGAGATCATAATCCACGTTCTCTTTCTTTCTTAATTTTTACAAATTCCCGATCATTTCCTTGGATTCATCGGGTTCCACGACATGATCCCGTATCATGACAAAGCTCAAAAGCAACGTGATGATGAGAGCAATACCATTAATCAGGAAAAGGTTACT
>NZ_JYNH01000067.1 GCF_000960765.1 Desulfosporosinus sp. I2
AAGACTATTGCTGAACTTGAAAAATGCGATGCGACCGATGGAAGCAAAGCAGTTGCAAAGTTAGCTGCATTTGTAAATAGGAAGTTATCTCAGGGCGCAAAAGTTAAATTGGATCAGATGTGGCAAGAATTGCAAGCACCGCCCTTCGGATATTACGATTGCCTTGCGTGTGCTGGTATTTTGGGTTTTGTTTTACGTTTTTATATTAATGGTCCGTTCAACTGGATTGATAACGCTAACAATCCCAATGCACTCACATCCAAAAATCTAGCAACTATGATTATCAATATGTGCAAAGACAAAGTTGTCAATAACACCTTGTCTTCAGGCTCAGAAATATGGAATAAATATCGTGATTATGCAAAAAAGATTTTTGCACTGAATGACCAAGAAGCCGCCAGCGAAGAGCAGGCACGCAAATTTATGCGCGAAAAAATCATTGAAGCGGGTGTTCCTTTCTGGGCGTTGAAATACTTATCTGAAGATAAGTTCGGTGGTGTCGACTCCAAGGTTATCGCATGTAAGATCATTGATAATATCTCTGCGTTTATTTCTGAGAAAGAGGGCGCAGAGGAAGCGATGGATAATGTTATCAATTTATTTACTGGCAGGGGCCAACTACGCAAAACAATTTCGGACTCGTTTGCTGATGCACCTGGGAGGTATAGTGCGTTTAAGACGTTTGTTGTGGAATCTTACCCGCCTATTGAGAACTTGATGAATAATATTGGAATTGCTTCGAATGACTTATTTGACAAAATTAAAGAAATGATGCAACAAGCTACTTACTCTTGGTCTGAAGAGCAGGTAAAAGCAAAATTACTTGAGCTACTTTGTGAATATGAGCTTATTTTCACACTCAATGAATCCCTTGCGGTTTCTCGTAAGAATCTCTTTGCTCTCCAGCAAGATCTCAAAAACTGTTTTAATAGCATGAAGGTCCCGGGGCGAATTATTGAGAACTTTGATAAGCCATGGATTGGTGCATTAAAAATACTTTATATCGTGAGCAAAGACGGCATGATTGGACGCGATCTTGAAGAAAGATATAGTGACATAAAAGTCTTAAAACATTACGCTAAAGAGGCATGGCAATATGTGAATTCTTCCAAGCTTTTGCTGGATGAATATATGAAGCAAAAGGATATTCAATGCACTGGACAAGAATTGGACGAGGTATTTGAAAATTTAAAACAAGTTGCTTATGATAGCCCTGAAGTACTCTTCACCAGCGCCCTGCAATTACAAATTGATAAGATAGCATATACAAGAAACAAGGGAGAACTACAGAAGATATGGGAACAAAGCAGTGGTACGGTATCCTTATCTGCATGGTGCAAAAAATACACAACCCCCATACAATGGGTAGTTCCTGAAAACGATTTGAACCATTACCGAGCCCTGAAATCCGTTCAGGATACTGAACCTGTAGATAGAAATCAGTTAAACAATGCCCTTGTTTTTTTCCAAGGTGGACACTTGACTTACTTGCAAGATGCTGTTCATATACAGAAATGTTTCTTTGCTAAAATTGAGGATAACTATCAAGATGTCTTTCTCAAAAACAAAGAGCTTCTTATTGCAAAATTCCGCATGAAATGCGGAATTGAAGTCTATGGTTGGGAATACCGTGCCCAGGAGATATCCGCGATTATTAAAGATTTTGCCAAAGAAAAGATGAAAGAACAGTACTTGCAAGCTGCCCAAGATAAAGTAAAAAAGATGGGTGAATCTGCTCTTCGGATTAAAGTGAGTGCACTACTAGCCGAGCATCCCGAGTTATGCCGTACATTTTATCGATGAGGAGGAATAGCCTGTGACACTACAGCAAATTATACAACGCTTGGCAACCGAAAGGGAAATAGGATCAAGATTTCCCGTGCGTGCGACTTTTTGTAGACAGTATAAAGCAGTATAATGAATTGCTGCAGAGCCTTTCACAAGTGTGTGATAAGACGCTAGAATTGGCTTCTTTTTGTAGCGGACCAGACATCTTTCCTAACTTTACCAAAATGCTAAAAGAGATCGAAAATAAATTTAAGGGAAAACAGATATTGCTGTTGTCCGTGAGCGAATATTTGCGCCTTTCCATAAGGCATGAATTGCGACAAGATCGGGCACAAATACCAGCGCTTTGGCAACGTCAACAAAATGCATCATCCAAAACAAGGATTATTATTCCTATGTTGTATTGTCAGGAACTTTGGGATAGAGTAATGCCAGAAATGGATGAGCGTCAGCTAGATTATGCTTGGACCCTAGAATCCATTCCGCAGGCAAACGCAGCAGTTCGCTTGGAAGTTTATTCTCAAGATTTCATTAATGTTCTTCCGAACGATAAGGCTGTACAGGGGATGCGAGAGTGGCTGTTCAACTGGAATGATCATCTTGGTAGAGTAGACGGTAAACACAAAGTGATTACCAGCCTTTGGAAGCATGCTGAAAATATCACTTCGGCTATAGAAACGCTTGTCATATCCAACGTATTTGAATACATTACATCTGCACTAAAAGATGGAAATATTCTCAAAAAGGAATGGGGCACTGATGAAGAATGGCTTTCTTTGATCCCTTCGATAATTCCTGGTGTTTGCATTTCTAAGGTAATAGAAAATATTCTGAATGTTCGTACGTTTGACCCACTTGCGTTGTTAGCTCAATGGTCTATGATGACTGGTCCACAGCGTTGGTTAGTTTGGCTTTGGTACAGGATTAACAGTAGGGATGATTATTACTCTTATGCTATAAAGCAAAATTCTTCATATTTGGACGTTGAAAAGATGTTATCCTACTCCATTTTCGATGTTGTAAGCAAACACCCCGAATGGATTGAACAAAGAACAAAAGCTATGTCCGCGCTTAAAATAGCCGAGACTGGTGCGGAGTATTTTAAACGCGTCGACAGTTTGCCACTGATGGAAACGCGCCTGTCATTATTGACGTGTGCAACACATTCAGAAAAAACCCATGCAATAAAAACGATTAGTGAATGGTTACGAAAGGACGCCGATATTAAAGCGGTTTCAGCTTGCGTCACCGATAAGTTTCCGTTATTAAGTCAATATTTGACGACTTCGAGTGATGCATATAGTTCGGAGTTGAGGGATTATTATTCTTGGTATAGAAAACACAAGGTTATGAACATCTTACCAAATAATTCAGTGGATAAAGTCCAGACAGTATCCTTGGATTCTTTCAGCAGTCGTTATAGTGTCCTAAAGCAAATTGAAAACTTGGATGCTACAGTGCTTTGGGTTGATGCAATGGGCGCTGAGTGGTTACCTCTTTTGATGAGATGTATTATCAAATATTGCACAATAGGCACTGTGATTACGCAAAAAGTGGTTCAATCGATACTACCCACCGAAACGTGCTATAATAAACAATGGGAAAATATGGACATTGAATACGCGAAACTTGACAAATTAGATAATTTAGCTCATAAAGGTATGCCAGATGACAAAGATTATTTTTCATGCATAGCACATCAGCTGAATGAAATCGAGAATGTTGCTAAGACGGCTGCTACTCTCTTAGAGGAATATAACTATGTAGCCATTACGGCAGATCATGGAACAAGTCGTATAGCAGCGTTAGCATTTCATAATCTACTAGGAATTTCTGCGCCTTCTGGATCACAGGTGAGAAGCCATGGCCGCTATTGTGAAATAAATAGACCATTTAAATTGAATGATATCATTCCAGGAACTCTGTCGGTGACAATCAACGATTGCAACTTCATTGTTTTTGGCACTCATGAACATTATGTACAGTCTGGAAACGCTGCAGGGAAGAATGATGCTGATCATGCACATGTTGGAGAGGTTCATGGTGGTGCAACACCAGAAGAGGTACTCGTGCCGGTCATAATCTTAAAGCGAAAAACGCCAATTCAAAAACTAGTGGCAAGTATTTTAAAGCATACGGTTTACAGAGATAAAGGTGCTGCCACAGTCGAGATAGAGTTTAACAAGCCAGTCGCTAAATTATCCGTTATTGCTTCTGGAATCAATGGGGTATGCTCACCAAGTAAGGGCGGTACATTATGGAGTCTATTGTTTGAGGAAATCGAGACTCAGTCATATGTTTTGCAGCTTGAAGCAGATGGTAAAATTTTGGATGAGCAGCAAAGCTTTTCCGTGAAGGCAAAAGGAATCATTCGAAATGATGATATGTTTGGAGGATTATAGTGGTTCGCAAAATTGCAAAATGTTGTTGCGAATGTAGCAAAGCATTAACGAGAGACGAAATTGCATTATCAAAAAAACTTATCGGCCGGAATATTAATGAATTCTTTTGCATTGATTGCTTAGCTGAATATATTGATTGTTCGGTTGAGGATCTTGAAGTAAAAATACTAGAATTTAAAGAGCAGGGCTGTGCCTTGTTCCTGTAAATTATGGACATAGGAGGTTTAAACGGTGCTTGAAGGCAAGATAAAAGACGTTTTCTCAGAAATGATTGTCTTGAAAGACCCCAAAAGAACTGAGTTTTTCTCTAATTTGAGCCTGCCATCTTATTTGAGAGACTGGCTTGTTATGAAGTTTTCTGATGCTAGTGGAGTCATCGACTACGATAGTGTTCTTCGGTATATAAAACAATACATTCCGGGACGTGAAGATTTTGAGCATTATAAGTATTTGATGGTCAATGGCGAAACAATACGTTTTTTAGCACGTATACGAGTAATGGTTGATATCAAAGACGGTAAAACAGTATTCGAACTGCCAGACTTCGGTGGCACAAGAACAGGAGCTGGCGGAATCGTTGACAGCGACGTGGCTGACAAATGGCAAGATGTTCTGCTTCGGGAAAGTGAGAATTGGGGTATTGTTGAACTAATTTGGACAAAAGATTTTTCGACCAAACAAGCTAAAGGCATCATCAAACTTATTGATTATAATCCGTTTTGCCCTTACACAATCGACTTGGATTATTACCGTGAAGCTCGCAAAGAGTTCACAATACAAGAATGGATTGATGTTTTAATTTCTGCAGTGGATTATAATCCAGCCGGTTATGTAGATGATATTACTGGTGAGATAAGCGAATTAAAAAAGATGTGCTTTCTAAAGCGGTTATTGCCTTTTGTAGAAAATAGAATTAATCTGATAGAACTTGCACCAAAAGGAACTGGAAAAAGCTATATTTATGAAAAAATAAGTAAACGTGGCTGGCTTGTCTCCGGAGGCACTGTTTCAAGGGCTACATTGGTGTATGATAATGCAAAAAAAACAAGCGGACTATTGGCTCGATTTGATTTCGTGGGATTTGATGAAAGCCAGTCCATTAGATTTGAGCAACCAAGTCAAATTCAAGCTGCGTTAAAGCACTACATGGAATTTGGCGAAATAAAAGGGTTTGATGCCCAAATGGCTGCAACTGCAGGAATAATCGTGCTTGGAAATATTGATGCAGAACGATTTGATGTAAACAAAAACATGGTAGCAGAAATAAACCCGATTTTCCAGGAGTCTGCCACACTAGATAGGTTTCATGGCTTTATCCCTGGATGGGAAATTCCAAGGTTGAATCAAGACCTAATAGCAAATGGATGGGCAATAAATACTGAATATTTCGCTGAAGTTTTGCATGCATTGAGAGACGAACTAATATATTCAGCCATCGTTGATCAATGCATTCATGTGCCAAGGAAAGCGGACAAGCGTGATTTAACAGCAATTAAAAGGATTTGCACCGCATTCGTGAAACTACTGTTTCCCCATGCAACTTCAAAAGAAGATATTACTAAGGAAGACTTTCTTAAGTATTGCTTAGAGCCTGCAAAAGAAATGCGTCAGATTATTCGAACGCAGCTATGCATTGTAGATCCCAAGGAATATAATGTACCCGGCAAACAGGAAATACCAGATATTCAATATGCTGATGAGCATTGAAACACAGTGATTTATGCTAACTATTAATAATTTGATACAATGATCGTTTCGCTAGCGGAGGACGTCTCACGTGTTACTATTGTCGCAGTACCACATCTTGCTAGAGGCGTCTTTCTCATTTCTCCCAGGATAAAATTTAAAAGTGAATCCTCGTGAATTTTATTGGTGTGACTATGTGGATGTGTTATAAGTATTGATTATTAGCAGATACATCTGACTGGATACTTGAGAATTTATTTGATTATGAGGAACTTGAAACACTTGAAACTGAATTCATGATAGAAGAGGATAATTGGGTTGATAATGAGGAACAATCTGAAAATGCCCTTTTAGTCGAAAGTATAACTAATATAACAAGAAAAGATCCAGAAAAGGACCTTATGTTGAACTTCGAGACGCTAGATCCTATGCGAGCGTAACTCGTAGATATATTTCAAGTACTTATGATCAAGAGAGCGGGGGGGATGTTAAGTGGAGATGCAGTGAGATGGGTCGTTGATTTTGTTCAAATTCATTCGGATGGTGATTTGTTTCCAAAAGTTATCGAGATGAACGCGATTTCCGATCATAAGGATCAATTTGTAGCCCTAATCGAAGGAAAAGATTTATCTCAATTTTCTCCAGGAGCGTGTATGAATATTTCGTTCTGTGAGAGCCATTGTGTCGGCGAAATAGAGCCATGATCACGGAAAAATAGAGCCACCTTCACGGAGTAGAGAGCCACCAATTGTTTTCTGAATATTACGGTTTGCCAGCATTCCGGTAGTGACTGAGTCACTTCACCGGAAAAACAGTGCCACTCTTCAGGAGAGAGCCATCTACAATTCGTTCCTATTAACATTTAACAATATGATGCGCGCAGGATAAGACAGCAGCGGTGTAGCCGAGGCTGTGGAGAGTGTGGATAAGCTCTTTTAAGAATGGCCCCAAAGTGCTTATCCAAGTCTTGTGGTCAACCCGAAAGCGATTAGCGTAGGGTTTGTCCACAAGACGGCACTATCCACAACCCTCTGTAGGAGTGAATGGTAACAGTATTGTTATACTAGTGTCATCAATGGCTCTCTATTCGGAACCGTGGCTCTCACCGTCCGGAATAGTGGCTTAATTCACTCCAGATTATTCATTTTCGACTCTATAATGGATTTATACATTAAAATGTGTAAATTTATTATGGAGGACGATAATCATGGTGAATTATCGCGAAATTCTACGATTGCGAAGCTTAGATTACACTCAGCGCCAAGTTGCTGTCAGTGTCAAATGCTCTCGCAATACCATCAGTTAAGTCTGATAGTTTTAAGACAATCTGAAGGTCCCTTGTAACGAAGCTCAGCTGTTTCCTAATCGCTTTGCGGATTTCACGGCTTCTGGGTTTCCGATTCTTTTCTAGTTTCAGATAAAGTTTGCGTGCTTTTTGTCGATAGGTTCTTGGCTTGAGCTCTTTTCCTATTTGATTCTCATGTAATGTGTCCACCATGGCCTCTAACTTTTCCCGCGCGTCATTTAGTAAGGAAAAATCAGTGGGATATTTCACATCGGCCGGGGTGCATGTAGCATCCAGAATGAGTTTTCCGTGGTTTTGTTGGGGGGTTGCTCACTGCTTGCTTTATCTTCACGACAATTGTCGTCTGTACAACCTGAACTGGGCGGGGGAGTGTCCTGATCTTTATGATCTTGGGTTTCCGTCTTTGTTTTTCCCTCACACAAGGCTTCATTGAGTTCAGCAATTACCTTTGCGTCGAGGCGTTTCCGAAAATGGACCATACTCGATGAATCGAAAGGAGGGGTGGTTTGAAATTCCTCCAGTCCGATGAAGTATTGCAAATAGGGGTTTTCCATGATTTGTTGGACGGTTTCTTCGTCGGAAAATCCACACTTTTCTTTAATGATGAGGGCACCCAACGCGACACGGACCGGTTTCGCTACATTTCCAGTATGCTTTGGGAAATGAGAAGCATATCGATCTTCAACAACGTCCCAGGGAATCAAATCGGCCATTTTGACCCAGCGGTTATTCGCATCGAGTTTGCCACCTGCAAAAAATCTGAAGTCTTCGAGTAAGCTAATTTGACCTGTAGGTTTTCGGTACATTTTCGTCCCCCATCTGCAAGGTTTTTCGACCATATTCATCCTTTACCTTGCTTTATTATACCACGAAAACGGCCTTAGTTCCTACTCCCATGCGGGTTTTGAGGTTATTCAGTAATCCCTATCTAGAGATGGCAGAGCACGATAACACTGCCGTGATCCCGGCGCGACCGTTTTCTCCGAAGGACAAGCCCAATGCTGAAGGCACGGTCGGAGTTATTTCTACCTGGATTATTGCAGCTCTGCGGAACGAAAAATTCTTTTCCTTCCCCGAATTGAATGCTGCCATTCAAATGAAGCTTCTGGAATTTAACACAAAACCCTTTCAAAAAAAGAATGGAAGCCGGTTAAGTGCTTTTGAAGAAGAAGAGAAATCCTTCCTTCAGCCGTTGCCTGCTTCCCCCTATGAAATGGCTGTCTGGTCAACTGCCAAAATACAACCTGATTATCTCATAACGGTGGGGAAAAACAAGTATTCGGTGCCTTTTGAATTCATCGGTCACGAGGTGGATATCCGTTCTACGAGCAAAACCATTGAAGTGTTCTTTCAAAACAATCGCATCGCCTCCCATGTCAGAAAATATGTGATCGGTGATTATGAAATATTACCTGAACATATGCCTGAGAATCACCGGAGATACCTGGCCTGGAACAAGGAAGCCTTCCTTGTGTGGGCAGAAGAGGTTGGAAGGTCAACCTTGATGGTCATGAAATCCTTCCTGGCCTCCGTCAATGTAGAGCAGCTTAGCTACAAAACCTGTGGTTCGTTGATGAAGCTGGCAGACCGTTATTCTGTAACGCGGATTGAAGACGCCTGCGCCCGTTCTCTTAGCTATACCCCTTCGCCAAGCTTGAAAAACATACAGACCATCTTGAAAACCGGGCAGGACAAGGTGAAACCGGAGAAGGATTCGGACACTCCAAAACCAAGCGGCAAATACGGTTTTACCCGAGGAGCCGAGTATTTTGGAGGTGGCCGAAATGATTAATCAAGTGACTCTAGATAAACTGCACGGTATGTGTTTGAGTGCAATGGCCGAGGCCTTCACCTCCCAAACCGGAGATAAAGCTTATGCATCCCTTACCTTTGAAGAGCGATTCGGGATGATTATTGACCAAGAATGGGGAAAGCGACGCTCCAATAAGCTACAAAAGCTGATCCGGACTGCAGGTTTTCGGTATCCCAATGCTTGCATGGAGAGTATTGAGTACCACGAGGACAGAAAGCTGAACAAATCACAGCTTTTACAATTCTCAACCTGCCGCTACATCCAGGAGGGCCATCATCTCATTATTGAGGGCCCTTCGGGAAATGGCAAAACCTTCTTGGCTTGTGCCCTTGGCAATGCTGCCTGCAGGAACTTCATGACAGTTCGCTATGTAAGGCTTCCTGAACTGCTCAACGACCTTGTCGTTGCCAGAGGTGAGGGTACTTACAAAAAGCTGATAAAAATCTTCCAAAAGGTTGATCTGCTGATTCTGGATGAATGGCTGTTAAAGCCCTTAACGACCGATCAGGCTATGGATCTGTTTGAGATCATAGAAGCTCGAACCCGGCAGGGTGCCATGATTTTCAATACCCAGTTTGACCCCAGAGGATGGTATGATCGCATTGGAACTCCAGAGGATGGTACTGTATCGGAGGCTATCATTGACCGAGTTAAGCACAATGCCTACGAAATACTCATCAATGGAAAAATATCCATGCGTGAGCGCCCCGGCTTAAACGCCAATAAGCCGGGGGGTGCAAACGAGTGAATAAGAAGAATTACAAAGAATGCTATGAGGAATTGCACGATCTTTTTCAAGAGCTATTGTCTGATCATAGACAAGTTCTTGAACGTTTGGGCGAACTGCGAGCAGAAAACGAAATCCTTATGGGCATTCTGAAAGAGCATGGCATTAAAATACCAACCAAATATGCGAATTTCTAAGGAAGGCCATCCTAGCTGAGGTCTTGCCGTTGCTGTTGCAAGACCTCAGCTGGCAAACTGAACTTCTGAAATGCCCTCATACCAATATCTTCCCAATAAAGCATGTTATCCACAATATCCACAGTCCCCTGGAGGTGATATCGGAAAAGAGTTGTCAGTTCAAAACAATTGCTGATAAAGCCATCAGGGTCATCTAAGGGGTTGGTGGCTTTCTATTCCGTGATCATGGCTCTATTTTCCCGTGAAGGTGGCTCTCTTTCTCCGATAAAGTGGCTCTTTCACGCCGAAATATTCAGTGTACAAGATTCATTGTTCCAAAAGACGAAATTTCCTATCGCCAGGCCACGGAGACGATCGGCCGCGACCTTTCCTACGCATTCTATGACGTGACCAACTATTTCTTCGAGATAGACTTCCCCGCTGGCGAGGATGACCTGCGGAAAAAGGGCGTGTCGAAGGAGCACCGCACCGACCCGATTGTCGCGATGGGCCTTTTCATGGATTCGAACGGACTTTCGGTCAGCATGTCGATTTTCCCCGGCAACACGAGCGATTCACTCACGCTTCAGCCGACCATGAAGGACGTCAAGGAATCGTACGGGCTTGGCAGGCTGGTCGTGGTCGCCGACAAGGGGCTCAATTCGTCGAAGAATATCGACGTGATCGTGAACAATGGCGACGGTTTCGTCTTCTCGCAGATACTAAAAGGGAAAAAAGGGCAGCGCTACAATGAAAAGCTGTTTGATAAAAGCGGGTGGACATCGAACGAGGGTGGTACATACAGATATAAGCTGTTCAAGGAAGAATATGAGGGTAAAGACAAGGACGGAAAAAAAGAAATACGGACAAGGAAAGTGCTTCTGTATTGGCGCAAGGCCGAAGCCGACATGGCGAGGCGCAAGCGGGAAGAAAAGCTTGAAAAGGCCGCGCGCTCCGTCAAGAACAATGCCTATGGCATCAAAAAAGGCGTCGAGGAATACACAAAAGAAGACATTATTGACAAGAAGACCGGCGAGGTTCTGGAAAACACAAAAAAACTGCGTAGAGTGGATTTGGAAAAGGCGGAGAAAGACGCGATGTATGACGGCTATTTTTGCATCATCACCAGCGAACTTGACTATGATGAGCGGAAAATGCGCCAGGTGTACGGTGGCCTTTGGCGGATAGAGCAGTCGTTTAGAATTATGAAAACGGACTTTGATGCCAGACCCGTGTTCGTCAGAAAGAATGAGCATATCCGTGCACATTTTCTGATCTGCTTCGTCGCACTCCTCATCATTCGAATTATTCAGCATCGTATGGGAGAAAAGGCGCTGTCAGCCGAACGGATCGCAAGAGCGCTGGGTGCCGCAACATGTCAGGTTTTGAAGGGCGGCATCATTCACCTCGACGATGTCGGCGGTGCGATCGCGTTCCAAAAGGTGCGAAATAAAAAAGGCGAGATAATAGACACGCTGGCATATTCGGATGAAGACGAAATAGCGCTGGATTATAAGACAATACAGGATACGTTTGGTACGGATTTTTACAATATTTATCCGCGGCAGGAGGTGTTCAACAAATTCCTGAAGAATATCACTGTAGCATAACAAAATTTATATTTGATCAAAGCGCGAAAAAGCCCGTAGTTTCAACAACTATGGGCTTCTTACCTTTATTAAACTGTAAAAGTCAGGCCACAAGATAGTATCAAATTAACTTCAATTATTTATCAATATGGAATGGGAATAGAAAACAGGAGATTGGCTTCGTGAGCAAAAAGAAAAGTATCAAAGCATGGATCCATGGCAAAAGATTGCTTTCGGCTTATGGCATTTCAGGACTGCCCAAAGATGAAAAGAAGTATTTTATTAACAAGGCAACATTTTATAGACCTTTTGATATTACACTTTCAAAGTGGGCAAAGAATGTATGACTTCATATGAAAGGGCACTGATAGATCATACTGTGCGGAACGTTTCCACAACCGTTCCGCACAGGCACTTTTTTATCTAAAAATCTAACAGTTAAAAAGTTTTGGCTGAGCAATTGTATACTTAAACAAGGTTCAAAATCATAAAGGAAGTAAACCGAGTTCATAGGCCGTAAAAACCAATGAGACCAAAGTAGTTGAGTTAATCACCTGGTGTTAGACTTATATGACTTTGCCCGGCAAATAAGCTAAAGGCAGTCATAAGTTAGAGGTGGAGCATGTCTGAAATTAACTATGGACTGTATGAGCAAATCATTAATGGAATCATTACCGATAACCTTAATAAAGTCGATCAAGCGCTTGTCATAAAAGATACTCAGCCACTGGATTCGGCTGAGTCTTCTAAGATTCTGGCGGATTACCTAACCAGAATCTTGCGCGAGATCTTTAATTATATCGACGATGGGAATACCATCGTCAGAGACCGAGTTAATCTCTGTAATGGGATTTTGCAGTACATTACAGAGTGTATTCAAAAAGGGAGCTTTAGTTTCAAAAAAGATGAAGCGACCTTGAAAAGGGTCAAGAATTTCCTCATCCAGCAAGATGCCCAGATGTTATTATCCCTGGTGGACAAAAAAGCAAGTAGACAAACAGCCTTACTGGGTTCTGAAAAGATCGTAAGACCAGACACGTCCATTTCCGAGAACTCCCTCTTCACAGGTGCAGTTCATGAGCCAAGCATGGTGTCAGAGCTGAAAAAGGAAATCTTAAGCAGTCACAGGATTGACTTTCTCGTATCGTTTATCAAGTGGAGTGGCTTAAGGTTGATCATCAATGAACTGACGCAGTTTACAGCCAATGGCGGCAAATTGCGGGTTATCACGACCTCCTATCTGGGGGCCACTGATTTTAAAGCGGTCGAGCAGCTCAGTAAACTGTCCAATACGGAAATCCATATTTCCTATGATACCGAGCGGACTCGCCTTCATGCCAAGACATATGTTTTTTGGAGAGATACCGGCTTTAGTACGGTCTACATCGGATCGTCCAATATTTCGGAGTCAGCAATGACCAGTGGGTTGGAATGGAATATTAAGCTATCTCAATATGACTCTGGGGACATTCTAGAGAAAATCCGAGCCACATTTGAAGGGTATTGGAATAATCCTGAGTTTACACCCTTTATTGCGGCGATCGATTCCGAGCGTTTGAGACAAGCCTTAAAGTCTGAGAGAAGAACCAGTCAAGATGAAGCGGGGAACGTGGCATTTAACTTTGACATTAAACCGTATTATTATCAGCAGAAAATACTGGACAAATTGAAAGCGGAGCGGGAAGTCCATCACTCATTCAAAAATCTGGTCGTTGCAGCCACGGGTACAGGTAAGACGGTCATTGCCGCCTTTGACTACCGGGACTTTTGTAGGGCGAACCCGGGCAAGCCAAGTAGACTGCTTTTTGTCGCTCATCGTAAGGAAATATTAAGCCAGAGTCTGGCTTGCTTTCGAGGGATCCTCAAAGATCTTAACTTCGGCTCGATGATGGTCGGAGGGCTCAAGGCCGATAGTTTTGACCATTTATTTGTTTCGATCCAATCCTTTAACTCCAAAGAACTGACAGAGATCACCACGCCTGATTTCTATGATTATATAGTGATTGACGAATTCCATCATGCAGCTGCCCCATCCTATCAAGAACTCTTAGATTATTACAAACCTAAGATCTTACTGGGGCTAACGGCAACACCGGAGAGAGCGGATGGGCGAAGTATCTATTCCTATTTCGAAGGCAGGATTGCTGCCGAAATCAGGTTATGGGAAGCGATTGAACGAAAGCTGCTCAGCCCTTTTCATTATTTCGGTGTGACAGATAATGTTGACCTGAGTCACGTGCGTTGGGTTGCTGGAAAATATGATGAGCGGGAAATTGAAAATCTGTTTGTTTTTGAGCGAGCGGTCGCTGTTATACGTGTCGGAAATGTCATTCAGGCCATTGAAAGGTATTGCTTAGAACGTGCGGACATTATCGGAATTGGGTTTTGTCTGACTAAAAAGCATGCTGAATTCATGTCCGAGATCTTTAACAAATCCGGGATCCCCTCAGAATTCCTCATTGCAGAATCCGAGGACGGTGTTCGGGATAGTGTGAAGCGCCGTCTAGTAACGAAGGAAATCAAGTTCGTTTTTGTGGTGGATATATATAATGAAGGAATTGATATTCCTGAGGTGAATACGGTTCTATTCCTACGACCGACGGAAAGCTTAACCGTCTTTTTGCAGCAGCTGGGTCGTGGTTTAAGGCTTAGCGATGGGAAAGAAGCCCTGACGGTCTTGGATTTTGTGGGACAAGCTCACAAGAAGTATTCGTTTGAAGACCGTTTCAAAGCGTTGTTATCAAGGACTCGGAAAACGGTCGAGCATGAAATTAAGCATGGCTTTGCCAATGTACCGAGGGGATGCTCGATTCAATTAGAAAAGCAGGCCCAGGACTATATTTTAGAGAACATCCGCAATGCGGTAAATACAAAACGAAACCTGATCAGTAAGCTCCATGATTTCATGGAAACCAATCGAGAGCTAAGGGTTAGGGAGTTTTTTGAGGGTTACCATGTAACCCCACAAGATGTCTATAGCAAAAAGGTTACTATAGTGGGACTAGCGGCTCAGGCTGGCTTAATCAAGGGATATAAGGTACAGCAAGAACGTGAGAGCCTGATCGCTTCGGCGCTTGGAAGATTGTCTTTGGCGAATTCCAGGCGATGGATTCGTTTCATACAGACGATCCTACCCCAGATCCAGGTAGGGAAAGGTGTTTTGTTGAACCCTTTGACCTCGGCGGAGAAAACGATGCTCACAATGGCTTACTATACTGTATGGGGTAAGGGACTGGGTGACCTGGGTAATCGGTTTGCTTCTATTGAAAAGGCGCTATATTGGGTCATTGACGATCCACTACTTTATCAGGAATTGATGGACTTGCTGGACTATCAGTATATGAAGATCGATTTTATGGATAAGCCATTGGACAAATTTGGGGCGGAATATCCACTCGACTTGTATTGTTCTTATACCTTTGATCAGATCCTGGTAGCTCTCGGAAAACATACAGAGGAAAAGAGGAGCTCTTTCCGGGAAGGCGTAATCTATCTGGCTGAGAAGAATCTGGATGTTTTCTTCGTGACCTTGAACAAGTCCGAGAAAGATTATTCTCCCTCGACGATGTATCAGGATTATTCTATTAATGAGGAGCTGTTCCATTGGCAGTCCCAGAGTCGAACGACTGAGGAATCGATAACCGGGCAGAGGTATATTAACCAATTAACCAGTGGGGGAAATGTGTTGTTTTTTGTGAGGGAGTATAAGAAGGAGGGAACTTTTGCCTCGCCATTTACCTGTCTCGGATTGGCGGATTTTCAAAGTCACTATGGCTCAGCGCCGATCAGTATTGTTTGGAAAATGAAGGAGCCTTTGCCTGGGTTTGTGCTGAAGAAGACGGTGAAGGTTTGATATATACTCTACAAATTGTTTGTCGCACGAGAGATTATATAATTATTGTGTGATTTTGATAACCCTTTTGCAAAACGTTTTTCAGAATATCAAGCCCTTTTTCCAACTCTTCTATCGTATCCGGTCCAGATAGAGAGATTCGAACAGCTGAAGGTGCCGGATTACTCCCAACCGCAAATTTATCTGCGCAAAAGACTTGTACGCCAGCTTCGCGTGCAAACAGTTCAAATTCTCTTCCCATCCATCCTGTCGGGAGAATTAGCCATTGAAAAAAACCACAGGGTCTATTTACTATATCGTAGCCGGATAGTATTTTTAATGCCGACTCATTTCTTTTTCGTGCTTCCTTCCGTTTATCCTCCATGATGGCATCTGCTTTCCCTGTAACTATTAAACGTGTTACTAATTCTGCAGTAATCGGTGAAGCCATCCATGTTGTATTCAATAACCCTTTTTCCATTGACTCGATATAAGGTTCCGGTACTCGCACAAAAGAAATCCGAAATCCAGGTCCAAGGAGTTTTGATGTGCCTCCTACATAGATTCCCTGATTTGGAACATAAGCAGATATGGGAACACTTTCAAGATTACCTGTATAACCATAAGCATCATCCTCGATCAAAATTAGATTATATTTCCTTATAATATCAGCGATCTGCTCTCTGATGTTTTGTGTCATGGAAATAGTTGTTGGATTTTGGACTTCCGGCATAAGATAGATACCCTTAATCCCCTCGTTTTTGCATGCGTTTAATAGTCCTTGTGGACTCATGCCTTCACTAGTCATTTCGATAGGGACCAGGCGAATACCATGCAAAGCTGCTAGGGTTTTTAACCCAGGGTAAGTTAAGGAATCAACTGCAATTCGGTCTCCAGGATCAAACAATGTTAGCAAACAAATGGCTATTGCATTTTGAGAACCAGGCGTAATGAGAATCTCTTCAGCTGAGGCATTAATGTTAAAACGCTTTAACCATTCCGCTCCAATAACCCTATTATTAAAATAACCAGCTGGCTCAGAGTACCTAATTAATCTTTCCATATCCATGTCTTGAAGTGAATCTTTAACCATTCTAGCAGTAACTTTGTTGATACCGTAGAGTGGTAGTACTTGCCCCATTTCAATCAAATTCAATGTTTTATCCTGACTTATTAGAGATAAAGATACCTTAACGTCAGCAGCTACAAACGTTCCACGCCCTACTACTCCAGAAATCAGTCCCTTCAGCTCGCAAACGCGAAGAGCTCTTGTTACTGTACTTAAATTTACTCCAATAAGGTCCGCAAGCTCTCTTTGAGGAGGTAATTTATCACCAGGCTTTAAAATTCCTGAATTAATGTCTGACTCCAAAGCGTCTGCTAATGCAATATAAAGGGGTTTCTTACCTATCTCAATTGTTGGATTCCATTCGTTAGACATCATTACCACCTCGAAAAACATTGTTCTGCATACAATAATACCATTGACCACCATACAATTCAAGCGTACAATTAAGATTAATGAATACAATTTTAAGATTATTGTTATACTTACGATCAAAAGGAGGAACTGATAAATGGAACATAATAAGTATATTAGGATTGTAAGCGAACGCCTCAGAGAAGAGGCTCTAGACTTGGATTTATTTGAACAAGCCAAAATTTATGCATTTGACTATATGCGCAACATTCTTAACCAAGACGTATTTCCTGGCAGGAAAGCTCTTGATGGATTAAATATCTTCAAAGAACCTCTCCAAGAGGAGTCGAGCAACCCCTATGAGATTCTTGACAGTTTGCACAATTATGGATCACCTGCAACCGTTGCACAAACAGGCGGACGTTATTTTGGTTTTGTAAATGGTGGTATTGTTCCAGCTGCTCTGGCTGCAAAGTGGTTATCTGACACCTGGGATCAAAATGCTGCTTTATATGTTATTTCTCCCATTGCTTCTGTTTTGGAAGAGGTTTGTGAAAAATGGCTTGTTGATCTTTTCAATTTACCTCAAAACACAGCTGCCGGATTTGTAGGGGGAAGTTCCACTGCAACGCTTTGTAGATTAACGGCTGGAAGAAACCAATTATTACACCAACTCGGCTACGATGTCGGTAAAAAAGGACTCTTCGGCGCACCTGAAATTCGTGTCATACTTGGAGAAGGGGCTCACTCGACAATTTATAAAGCCCTTTCCATCCTAGGACTTGGAAGCGAGCGCATAATCAAAGTTCCAGCAGATAAGCAAGGTCGAATATCAGTAGACGACGTTCCGGAACTTGACAACCGAACTCTATTAATTCTGCAGGCTGGAAACGTTAATTCAGGTTCTTTTGATGATATTAATACACTCTGTCAAAGGGCTAGAAATGCTGGTTCGTGGGTACATGTGGATGGAGCTTTTGGTTTATGGGCGGCAGCTTCAGAAGAACTGAGATATCTTACTAAAGGTGTTGAATTAGCTGACTCTTGGTCTGTTGATGCGCATAAAACGTTAAATGCACCCTACGATAATGGTATTGTGCTATGTCGTAACCGGGATGCACTCGTGCAAGCGCTTCATATGACAGGTTCTTATATCATTTATAGTGATCATCGAGATGGAATGTTATATACATCGGATATGTCACGAAGGGCCAGGATCGTTGAATTATGGGCAACAATGAAATCTCTCGGCAAAAAGGGCATTTCGGAACTCGTAGAAGACCTGCATCATAAAGCATTGTACTTTTCAAAGGGTCTGGAAGAGATCGGTTTTACAATTAAAAACGAAGTTTGTTTTAATCAAGTATTAGCTTCCCTAGAGAAATCCGATCTAACAGAAAAAACGCTGAAACACATACAAGAATCCAAAGTATGTTGGTGTGGAGGTGCAAAATGGGAGGATGAGACAGTTATTCGCATCAGTGTTTCTTCTTATCGAACAACTTACGAAGACATTGATCGTTCCGTAAAGGCATTTGCCGAGGCAAAATGGGAGGCATCAAGAATCAACCCGACCAGCGTTTAACGGAGTAACCTGTGGTATAATTGAGCTAATTCACGAAAAACTTGGTCTTTCGCATTTTAACAAATATTGATCTTGAGAATTTACCATAATTGGGATAATATTGATAATATGAATATCCGCTGAAAATCATAAAAGGTAGGTGAGACCTTATGGATGATCATGATGTGCGATGGAAGCAAAGGCGTGATAACTTCAGAAAAGCAATTTCGCAATTGCAAGAGTTTATCGAAAAACCTGAACTGAATAAGTTTGAAAAACAAGGCTTGATTCAATGCTTTGAATATACCTTTGAGCTTGCGTGGAAAACCATGAAGGATTATCTGGAAGAACAAGGCTTTAGTATCAAAAGTCCAAGAATGGCTATTCAAACAGGGTTTCAGATACAGTTGTTGAAGGATGGGCATGTATGGATTGATGCACTAGAAAAAAGAAATCTTATGGCCCATACTTATGATGAAAATTTAACAAATGAAGCTGAAAAGCTTATTCGTACAACTTATTATGGAATGTTGCAAGAACTATTTTCTGCTTTGGAGGGCATGGCATGAATTTCGGACTTCGAGACGGGGATTTGGACAATATTATCACAACTATGCAGCAATTTTCGGAGATCGAAAAGGCGGCAATCTTTGGATCTCGTGCTAAGGGGAACTTTAAGCCCGGCTCCGATTTGGATATAGCAATTTGGGGAGAAGATATTTCCTTTTCAACTTTATCAAGACTACATGCCATTTTAGAGGAAGAAAGCCCTATGCCATATTTCTTTGATATTGTGGATTATTCACATTTGAATCATGAAGAATTGAAAAATCATATAGATAGAGCGGGAATAGTATTTTTCACTAGAGAGTTAGCGTAGTCATCATTGTTTTCCAAGGCATCGGTTTAACAAGTCGGAGCCTTTTTGTACTCGAATAATTCACTATTTTCGGAAGCTGCTTAAAAGTTTGAAGGCCTACTAGAGGGTAAGATCCAGGTTGAATTTCTTGAAGAAGTTTAATAGACCTGCAGCGAGTATTGGACAATGGGCAACCGGAGTATGCGTACAATCCGAGAGATTAGGCGAGAAGTGGCGGCCACGCGGCCGCCTTCATTTTTTTGGCTCCACCTAGACTTGCGGCGGATCGTAGAGGTCGTTGGTCGTGGTACCAACAACCTTAATATCCTGCTTTCCGATCAGCGCACCGCTGGACGTAAGGAATATATTCTTCTGAATAATCGTGTCCATAACGGCCTCGGCCCCAGCCTTATCAAGGTCTTCCCTCGGATCGGGGATGGTGATGGAAAACGTTTTGCCACCGGCAGTCGTAAAAGTTAACCTTACCACCTTATTCGTTGTGACAGCCATAGTACCACCTCATTTTCAATAAATTTTTCGGAGGGTTACTCATTGAGCAACTCAAAGTTTTTCCTCAGGAGCACGTTCATTACCGGATTCTTTCCCAGACTAAATAAAGCTGCCGCCACATCATAAACATCCTGTTCCATGGCGTCAGCCTTCACATCATTCAAGCTTTTCTGCCTGATTTCCGGGCTGCCGGCGGGCGTGGTTCCGGTCTGGTATTTTACAATCAGCGTCGAATTTGAAGACTTCGAACTTACAGCCATCGTCCTCACATCCTTTCCTCCGTATTGACTGACTGCGCTGAACTAAGCCTGTCTGTTTATTCTATGTGCCTGCTTGTCCGGAGGTTACAGTCTGCGACCAAGCTATAAAAAAGTAACACTCCCGCTGTCTTTTGATATGCATGCCCAAGAAGACGTAAGGGAGTGGAGGCTGTATATTTCTGTTGAAACGGTGGATTGGAAGGCCTGTCCCAGAATCGTAGGCGCCGACGATTCTGGGACAGGCCGTTTAAATGAGGTTTGTCACACTCATGAGCCTGGCCCCATATTCTGTGAATAAAGTAACAGAAAGGACGGGTAGTATTATGAAGGATTTGATCACAGAGCGCACGCCGCTCGTCATCGCGGCTGAAATAAATACGATCAGACACCAGACTGGAAAAATCCTTCTTGCCGGCGCCATTGAAATCGGCCGTCGCCTGAAGGAGGTCAAAGACCTGCTTCCCCATGGGGAATGGGGTAAGTGGTTGAAGGAATCGGTCAGTTACTCCCAGCGAACGGCCGACAGGCTGATGCAGCTCTGCGAAGAGTATGGGCCGAAACTGCTTGTTTCCCCCGAAAGTGACGGCAATCCAAATTCGTCACTGGTGACGAATTTGACCTACACCCAGGCGCTTATCCTTCTTGGGATCCCAGAAGAGGAGCGGGATGAGTTTATCGCGGAGCAGGATGTCGAGAGCATGACCAAATTGGAATTGCAGCAGGCTGTCAAGGACAGAGAACAGGCCATTCAGGAGAAAAAAGACCTCCAAAAAGATCTGAACTTGAAAAGCAGCGAAATCGCCCAATTAACCACTCAGGCCAAAAGCCTGGAGAAACAGGTGAAAGACTACAAGTCGAAATACTCGGCCGAGCAGGAAAAAGTCACGATAAAGCAGAGGGAGCTGGAGGCGGCCAAAGAAGAGATCCCGTCCGCCAGTAAAATTGCCGAACTGGAAAAAAAACTCAAAACCGCGGAAACCAAATCCTCCCTCATGACGGCCGACGCACAATTCACCATTCACCGCGATAACATGATCAAAGCATATGATGAGCTTTTGAAAATGCTCACTGGATTAGACAGAACGGACCTGGAGATGAAGGAAAAATACAGGGAGACGGCGAGTAAGATTGTTGAAAATATGGCGAAGACGCTGAAAGTATGGCCCCCCGTTATCAAGACAAATTTATCGTTTAATACGACCAATTCTTAGAGGGGTTAAATCCAGCGGCCACCGGGTAGTAATCCTCCCTACGGAACAGAAGAGATCACTGTGTTTTAGAACATTCAAGGAACTGACCTGGGAGCTGAGCAACTTCGTTGCAAAGGATCCGGATACCTCTCACTAAAAAAGCAAGGTTATTGATTTTTAGTGAGAGGTATGAAGGAGAAAATGTGACAAGTGGGGGAGATGCCGATGAAGAAAGCAAAGCGGACTGCTAAACGCAGTCTTCTTTTTTATGGGCCGTTGTAATTTCAGCAACCTTGCGATACCAGAAGTGAACCGCAGACAAAAGAGCCTCAGAATATCGTTAAAAGAAACAGATGCTGGCAAGGTTTTACAGAATCATGAAGAATTTAGGGTCATTAACAGGCTTTGCCATAGGGAACGGCTAGAAAGTTATACAATCTGAAGGCCCAAGAGATCCGAACCCTGAGCGGTAAAGTGGAACAGGCAGATGGTGTGAATCACGGTTTTCTTTCCCTACGAAGCCTTAAGGGAAACTCGTCTTCTGATAGCTACTTAGAAGGTCCTTTCAAGCTACTCAGTGATCATGTCTCGAATTTTGCTCCGATTAATGGGAACATACCTAAGGATAAGCCAGAAATGCTGGAAACCATAGATAGGCTCTTAGCGGTACCAGAAAATTACTTTAGACAAGTGGATTCTCGTTACCTTTAATGTAGCTGCCCTGACGGGGCTAATATGTGTAAACACGTAGCGGCAGTTCTCCATGGGGTAGGAGCCTGGCTTGACGAAACGAAGCAAGTGACGAAGAGAGAAGGCAAAAGGGGCTTAATGCAAAAGGCTGGAGCAAAAAATATGCTTCCAGCCTTTTGACAGTCTTCGTTCTAGTCAAATATGTTGCGTAAGTCAATTGCTAAGTCATTCAATATCCCATTGTTTATTGTTTCGTCTTTCCCGTACACTGCTGGTTCAGTAAATACATTTTCGGAAAAATTATAAACTTCCACAATCTTATTCAATGGATCAACTATCCAGTATTCTCGAACTCCTGACAACCGGTAGCGTCGTAATTTGACTCGTTTGTCTTTTAACGCTGTTGACGGACTCAAGACCTCAACCACAAGGTCTGGAACACCGACACAGCCTTTCGGGTGTATCTTTGATTGATCACATATCACCGTTATATCAGGTTCAACATAGTTGTCATTTTCATCATCCAACCAAACCCCAAAAGGTGCTGGAAAGGCCTTGCACTGTTTACCCTTTAGATAAGTATAAAACTCACCATATAAATTTCCGACAATAGCTTGGTGTTGAGATGAGGGAGGTGGTGTCATATCGTAAATTACACTATCAATACGTTCCCATCGTTCAAACTCGAATTCCAATGGTTTTTCTTCCAAATAAAGCACCCCCTTTGTAAAATTATACCATGGTTCAATTGGTTTTAAAAGGCGAATGAGAATTTGCATAGCTATTCTACTATAGAAATAACTCGAGTTGGCAACCCTACGTTTTGATTGTAGCAACGGGCTGCTCGGCACACTCTCTGGGTAAAGCCGGTCTTCTGTCTCCTGAGGGCATCGAGTATTGCGGCCCTAAGCTCGCCAACGTGCTGAAAGCAATTGGTGAGGCGAATGGGCTCACTTCGTTGCCTCCGGCGTGGCATATGGGAAGTTGCGTCGATAACTCCCGAATCGATGATTTGATAGTGGCCCTGGCCACTCGCGTAGGAGTCGGGGTACGGGATTTGCCGGTTGCTGGATCGAGCCCAGAACCTCAGAGTCCCAAAGCTTTGTCTATTGGCACGTTCTTTATAGCCCAAGGAGTCGACGTTCATATCGGTCTTAATGCTCCGATCAGTGGTTCACCGTAGCGCATGCAGTCGCTAAACTTGCCAAAGACATTGGGGGTAGCCAAGTCTTTGCGGTTATCAATAAAGTTCACCCTGGTCAGATTGAAGAGATTCAACGGGAAATGGACTTGATTCCGATCTTAGGATATCTACCCTATGACCCTATAGCGGTGCAGGCGGATCTCACAGGTCAAAGCCTCTTTGATTTAAGTCCGAAATTCGTGGACCTAGCTAAAGAAATTAAGATACAGATCGAAGCGTTAATCGGTTAACTTAACAAATATTCATTTAGCGCCCCAGGTTTCTTTATTGAACTTGGGGTACTTCATTTTCCATCCCACTCGTTAACAATTACATTCCCCTCATAGTGCCCTTTCTCCAACTGATGGCGGGCTTTTCGGTTGGCTACACTGTCAAAGATGATGGAGAAATCATAATCATCGGGGTAGAGTTCACTGGCGGCTATCTGTAATTTTAGCCGTTTATGGTTTATCAGGCTTTTCTTTCCCTTAATCTGAACGCCAATTTCGCCCTTAGCATTGGAACGTGCGTAGACAATACCGGTTTCCTTTTGTGGATAGACAATGACGCTGTCACCGAGATTAAACGTTTCGCTGCGAGAGGGCACTTTGGGCTTTGGTGCTTCTTGTTTGACAATCTGCGGTACTATCGCGGCCGGAGCAGGTAACGGATTACTTTGCTGTAGCGCACCCTCGTATTGTTTGGTTGAATTTCCATAGGCGGCTTCGTGAGCACGGATAAGCATGTGTTGTTGCATACCCAGCCTTTCCGCAATATAGAGTGCGCAACTCGCCCCAGCCTCTCCGATTTCCAGTCGGTAGAGCGGCAAAAGGCTCTCTTTGTCGAAGGCCATGCGGGCATTGACAAGCCCAGGCTTATTGGCCGCGTATTCTTTGATTTCAGGATAATGAGTTGTCACAACAAACAGGCACTTTTTCGCGCTCAGCTCATCTAAGATGGCAATTGCCAGCCCCATTCCTTCGGCCGGGTCAGTTCCGGAGCCAAGTTCGTCGAGAAGGACGAGTGATTCAAGATTTGCCTGCCTTAGTATCTCGATAATGTTCGTAATGTGAGAAGAAAAAGTCGATAGATTTTCCGTAATACTTTGCCCATCGCCAATATCGCACAACACTAGATTGTGCAGGCAAAAAATACTGTTTTCTTCGGCGGGAACATGCAGTCCGCTTTGTGCCATAAGAGAGAGAAGTCCTACGGTTTTTAAGGCAACGGTTTTGCCACCCGTATTCGGGCCAGTGACAACAACGCCATTTGTTGTATAGCCGACTTCAAAGTTTAAAGGTACGGCAGTCTCGGGATTAAGCAAGGGATGTCTGGCGTTGATCATAAGGATTTTTCTTTCAGAATTAATGATGACGGGCGATGCTTTCATCGCCAAACTTAGCTTACCCTTGGCAAAGAGAAAGTCCAGTGTTTCCATCGTCTCGATGTTTTGCTTAATAGTCGGAAGACTATCGCTTATAAGAGCAGTTAGGGAATACAGGATACGCCTGACTTCGCTGTCTTCTTCAATTTGCAGTGCGGACAGCTCTGATTGCAGTCTGCCCACAGATGCCGGCTCAATAAAGCAGGTCCCGCCGGTTTGCGACAGGTCGATAACC
>NZ_JYNH01000068.1 GCF_000960765.1 Desulfosporosinus sp. I2
TCAAAGTGCATATTCATGAGCAGGACTTTGATGATATCAATGAAGTTGATAGTAAACTGGTCCGTTTAGGACAGGTCTTAGGTTCTCCTTTGTTAACCAATGACTATAATCTAAACAAAGTAGCTGAACTTCAAGGAGTTAAGGTTCTAAATATTAATGAGTTAGCTAATGCCCTTAAACCCATTGTTTTACCGGGTGAGGAAATGCAGGTTCAGGTCATGAAAGAAGGAAAAGAGCCTGGTCAGGGTGTAGCCTATCTAGATGACGGAACCATGATTGTGGTGGATATGGGACGACGCTATATGGGACAGAGTGTAGTCGTTTTAGTGACGAGTGTTCTTCAAACGGCGGCCGGGCGGATGATTTTTGCCAAGCCTAAGAGCTCTTTAGAAAAAAAGCCGATTGGCCTTCGTCCAACGGATGAGGTGAATGCGATTGGCTAAGATCGGGATCGTCA
The DNA here is from genome assembly GCF_000960765.1 of Desulfosporosinus sp. I2. Lineage (GTDB taxonomy): Bacteria > Bacillota > Desulfitobacteriia > Desulfitobacteriales > Desulfitobacteriaceae > Desulfosporosinus. Next base: position 458 of record NZ_JYNH01000068.1, read on the forward strand.
TCCCTGCAGCCGGTCAGGGCAAACGGATGGGGGCCGGATGCAACAAGCAATTCCTAAAATTGAGGGGTCAGCCGATTTTAGCACATACGATTAGACTTTTTGAAGAATCGTGTCATGTTTCGCAAATTGTCATTGTTGGAGCAGAAGGTGATATTCCCATTATCGAGGAGCTTGTCCATCACCTTGCATTTAGAAAAGTTGCGGCCATATGTCAAGGTGGTGTACATCGCCAAGATTCTGTTCGTGCGGGGGTTCAAGCTTTAAGTCCCACTATTCAACGGATAGTGGTACACGATGGGGCTCGGCCCCTTTTGACGTTACAAGCGTTTCATAATTTCTTGAGTGAGACAGAAGGCTTCACAGCTGCGATTATGGGAATTCCCGTTAAAGATACCGTAAAACAAGTTGATTTATCGGGTAAAGTGATCCAAACCTTGCTACGTGATAGTTTATGTGCCGTGCAGACTCCTCAAATTTTTGATCATGGGATATTGGAAAAAGCACATTATAAGGCATTATCTGCAGGTTACTATGGCACTGATGATGCCTCTTTGATAGAATGGATGGGATGTCCGGTGCAGGTGGTAATGGGAATGCAGGAGAATATTAAGGTAACAACGCCCGAGGATTTATGGTTAGCTGAACGAATTTTATCGATGCGCGATGTGCGAGGCTCGAAGAGCGAACAAGAGACATAAGACACGATGTTAGTTAAGGTACGATGATCGAGGCACGAACGCGCGAGGCAGGCAAGGGGACGGGCAGACAAGGGTCAGACAGGAGAACCGTCCCCTTGTCTACGTGTCGAACTTCGAACTTCGAACTTCGAACATCGAGCTTCGTGCTTCGTGCCTCGAATGGAGGGTTGGATATTAAAGTAGGTATCGGTTATGATGTACATGCACTGGTAGAGGGACGGCCCTTGATTCTTGGTGGGGTGGAAATTCCCCATGAACGAGGTTTGCTGGGACATTCGGATGCGGATGTTCTCATTCATGCAATCATGGATTCACTTTTAGGAGCCTTGGCCTTAGGAGATATTGGGGGGCATTTTCCGGATAGTGATCCCCGCTATCGTGGTATTTCAAGTCTCGAATTATTGGAACATGTCATGAAACTCCTTGAAGCAGGGGGGTATCGGGTAGGAAATATGGATAGTGTCATTATGGCAGAGCGCCCTAAACTTGCTCCGTTTATCTCAAAGATGCGTTATAATCTATCAAGCGTTATGAAAGTAGAGGAAGCGTGCGTGTCGGTAAAAGCAACGACAACCGAACGATTGGGGTTTGTAGGCAGGGAAGAAGGAATAGGTGCTCAGGCAATTGTAAGCTTAGAAAGGGTTGGAGGATAAGTTATGGGAATTCGCGTTCGTTTTGCGCCTAGTCCGACAGGTCCATTACATATCGGTGGGGCGAGATCAGCTTTATTTAATTATTTGTGGGCTCGTAAAAATAAAGGGACGTTTATTGTTCGGAGTGAAGACACTGATTTAGAGCGTTCCAGCAGAGAGTCAGAACATAATATTTTGGAAGCACTGCGTTGGTTAAATATCCAATGGGATGAGGGGATCGAGGTGGGTGGGGTGCATGGCCCTTACCGACAAACGGATCGTCTAGCACTATACGAAGAGTATACTGAGAAACTCATCGCTAATGGGGATGCTTACTTTTGTTATTGTACCGAAGAAGAGTTGGAACAAGAGAGACAGGCTTTGACAGCTAAAGGGGAAACTCCACGCTATCTGGGCAAGTGTCGTCATTTAACCTCTGAACAGCGGGCAGACTTAGAGCTTCAAGGGCGTAAGCCTGTTGTACGATTCTGTGTGCCGGAAGGACAAGCAATTCATATTTCCGATCAGGTTCGAGGGGATGTTGTTTTTGATAGTAATGGAATTGGAGATTACGTGATTGTAAAATCGGACGGGATTCCAACCTATAATTTTGCAGTGGTTGTGGATGATATCACCATGGGAATCACGCATGTTATTCGTGGTGAGGAACACCTCTCTAATACACCACGCCAAGTTCTTATTTATCAAGCACTGGGGGTAGCCGCGCCTGAGTTTGCACATATTTCTCTGATTCTTAACACAGAAGGCGGAAAAATGAGTAAGCGCGATGGGGATACAGCCGTTATAGACTACCAGAAAAAAGGGTATCTCCCAGAAGCAATTGTCAATTTTATTGCCCTTCTTGGATGGGCTCCCTCTGGGGAAGAAGAATTTTACACTATAGATGAACTGACAGACGTGTTTTCCCTGGATCGTGTTTCTAAAAGCCCAGCTGTTTTTGATCGAAACAAATTAAACTATATTAACGCACATTATATTAAAAAAGCAGCCCCAGAACGCTTGGCAGAGCTTGCTTTACCTCATGTTGAGGAATTGGGTATTCCTCCGCTCGGAGAGCGGTCTGAAGAACAGCAACAATGGCTTAACGACTTTATTAGTGCCATCTCTGAAAAAATATCTTATATGGCAGAAGCCAGGGAATTCGTTCATTATTTCCATGGCGATAGGCCACTTAGTCCCGAAGGGGAGGCTTTAGAGGTGCTTAGGGGCGAACAGGTCCCAAGTGTCCTAGCATTATTCAGGGACAAAGTAATGGAATTAGAATCACTTTCTGGGGCTAACGTTAAAACGCTCTTAAAACAAATCACAAAAGAGTTAAAGCTTGGTGGCAAATTGGTTTTCATGCCAGTAAGGGTGGCTTTGACCGGACAGATACACGGACCAGAACTTTATGATGTTATCCCTTTGTTGGGCCGTGAAAATGTTTTAAAACGAGTTGAAGTTACGATGGCACGTTATTTGCGTTAAACAATAGGACTTGATTGACAGCGATTAAAGACTACCCTATAATAGGTACAAATAATTTTCTGTAATTTAATAATAATCTTAAGCGATGATGAGAAAGAGTACAAAAAGGAATTGCGCCAAGCGAGAATGGGGTAGTGAGAGCCATTGGCAAGGAACTTTTGGAAGTGCGTCTCGGAGTTGATTGGAAGAAGGGACAGTATTCCGATCCGTATAACTGCGTTAAAGTTAATAAGCTGGAACGACGACATGGTCGTTCAATCAGAGTGGGACCGCGGAACCTTTCGTCTCTGGACGAAGGATTCCGCTTTTTTGTATCGGCATGAACAGAAGGAAAAGGGTGAGGCTAAGATGTTTCAACAGATGAAGCGCGATATTCGGGTCATATTTGAGCGAGATCCTGCGGCTAAAAGTATTTGGGAGGTCATATTTTGTTATCCAGGGTTTCATGCTGTGCTTTTTCACCGAATGGCGCATTGGTTATATCTGCGGAATTTGGTACTCTTGCCACGCATGATCTCTCAGCTCTCCCGCTTTCTGACAGGGATTGAAATCCATCCAGGTGCCAAGATCGGACAAGGTCTCTTTATTGACCATGGTACGGGTGTGGTTATCGGCGAAACGTCGGAAGTGGGTGATAACGTCACCTTATATCAGGGAGTAACCTTAGGCGGGACAGGTAAGGAGAAGGGTAAACGGCATCCTACCATTGGCAATAATGTGGTAATTGGAGCAGGGGCCAGAGTATTAGGTTCGTTTAAAGTTGGAGATAATGTTAAAATCGGAGCCGGTTCGGTCGTTAATAAACCTGTCCCAAGTGATACAACGGTGGTGGGGGTTCCGGGGCGGATTGTCCTGCACCATGGGGTCCCGATTAAAGACCCGGATTTGAGACATGATGATCTACCCGATCCAGTGAATGAGATGCTTAAATGCTTAATGCAGCGTGTGGAATATTTAGAACAACGATTAAAGGAGGAGAGCAGATACAATGTCTTTGAAATTATACAACACAATGACTCGCCAAAAAGAGCAGTTTCAGCCACGGGAGAGCAAAAAGGTTGCGATGTACGTTTGCGGACCGACGACCTATAATTACTTTCATGCTGGGAATGGGCGGATGTTTGTCGTATTTGACATGATTAGGCGTTATTTGATGTATAAGGGGTATGAGGTTCGTTACGTTCAAAACTTTACGGATGTGGATGATAAAATCATTCAGCGGGGGAACGTTGAAGGAATGGAACCGCTGGCTTTGGGCCAAAAGTATATCGAGGAATATTTCAAGGATGCCTTGGCTTTAAACCTTCTTCCGGCTACTGTACACCCCAAGGCCACAGAACATATTCCAGAAATGATCGAGATTATTCAAGGACTTATAAATACCGGGTTAGGGTATGAAGTTGAAGGGGATGTTTACTTTGCAGTCGATCATTTTCCTGACTACGGGAAACTGTCTGGTAGAACCCTCGAGGATATGAAGGCTGGTGCAAGGGTTGAAGTGGACGAACGTAAGCACTATCCAATGGATTTTGCACTTTGGAAAAAGGCTAAACCAGGAGAACCCGCTTGGGAAAGTCCGTGGGGTTTGGGACGTCCTGGTTGGCACATCGAATGTACCGCCATGTCACTCAAGTATCTGGGCGCAGGCTTTGATATACACGGTGGAGGAGAGGACCTAGCTTTTCCTCATCATGAAAATGAAATTGCTCAAACAGAAGGGTACTTAAAAGGCCAAACCTTTGCCCGTTATTGGATGCATAATGCCTTTCTTACCATTAATCAAGAAAAGATGTCAAAGTCCTTAGGAAACTTTTTCACAGTCCGGGAATTACTGGTCAATTATCCGGGCGAGGTCATTCGGTTCTATTTACTGGGGACTCATTATCGCAGTCCTTTGGACTTTAATGATCAAAATTTAGTCATGGCCCAAAAAGGGTTGGAGCGGTTGCAAACGAGTGTCCGTTTGGCTCAAGAAGCCATAGAACGGGTAGGCTCCTTAAATAACGAGCAAAGCCAAGCAGAACTATTAAAAGCTGCAAGTGATGCGCGTGAAGCGTTTGAAAAAGCGATGGATGATGACTTTAATTCGGCTTTAGCCTATGCTGCGCTGTTTGAATTAGCCAAAACCATGAATGGATATGTTCAGGAGCATCCGGCCTCTTCAGAAGGCTTAGTGCAGGCTCAAAAGACCTTAATAGAGCTCGGAGAGGTACTTGGCCTCGATTTACTTCATCCGGCCAATATTCAGGTCGAAAACGAGGAAATGATGACCCAGATTATGGATGCCGTTTTGCAGATTCGTTCACGATCTCGACAGAAGAAAGATTGGGAAATGGCAGATTTTATTCGCGATGTCATGAAAGAAAAAGGTATTCTGATCGAAGATACTCCGCAAGGTGCGAGGTGGCAAATAAAGAAGTAGTTTGAAAGGTGACGTATGCGAAATTGGCAAGAAATGAATGCCTTAACTCTAGCATATTTGGGGGACGCAGTTTATGAACTATGGGTTCGAACCCATTTATTAGAGCTAGGGCATGAAAAAGTTAAGGAACTTCACAAGCAGGCCGTTAATTACGTTCGTGCCGGAACTCAGGCACGTGTTTTACATACTCTTTTACCGGAACTTGACGAGGTTGAACACCAAGTTGTATTGCGCGGAAGAAATTCCAAGGGTGGGCATCCTAAAAATGTCGATGTTGTGACTTACCGCCATGCTACGGCGTTTGAAAGCTTAGTCGGCTATTGGCAATTGAACGGTCAAAGCGAGCGCATGCGTTGGGCGTTTGATAAAGTGGATGAAATACTTGTTCGTGAAGAAGTGGTACAAAACATGGATTCGGAATGACTATGAAGAGAGAGGATTGTTCGATGAGGGTAGAGCTTATTCAACATACGCCAGAACCGGAGAAGGTTGTGGCTGCCGCCGCCCGCTTATGTTATTCTGCGGACCCGGTACCCGATTTACTAGAGAGATTAGATGACGCTACTGTGGCAAGGTTCGTCCGGAAATTGCAGGAAATGGGGCATCTTTCTCCGTTTGAACATGTGAGTTTTCAGTTTTCAATTGATGGTGTCTCAAGAGCCTTATCCCATCAACTTGTGCGCCATCGAATTGCAAGTTATTCTCAGCGTTCTCAACGCTATGTCTCAGAGAAGGGCTTTAGGTTTGTTACTCCACCGAGTATAAAACGTAATCCGAAGGCGTTAGAGCATTTTGAGATGGTTATGGCTCGACTTCAGGAAGACTATCAGGAACTTTTAAATTGTGTGCCTGCAGAGGATGCCCGCTATGTTTTACCTAACGCTTGTACCACCTCTTTAATGGCTACGTTTAATGTCCGATCGCTATTAAATTTTTTTGAACATCGAACCTGTTTAAGAGCTCAGTGGGAGATCCGAGCTTTGGCAGAAAAGATGTTGGGGTTGGTCCGTGAAGTAGCACCTAATCTTTTTCGCGAAGCGGGTCCGACCTGCGTAACTCAGGGAGTCTGTCATGAGGGTACTTATAGTTGTGGAAGACTCAAAACCCTTGAAGGAAAGAAGGAAGCTACTTGAACGAGGAAATAGTTTACGGGAAAAATCCCGTAGTGGAACTTTTAAAAAGCGGTAAGCCCGTTAATAAAGTTCTTTTTCTTGCCGATGGACCCGGGGGGCGAAATCAAGACATGCTTGCTTTATTGCATGAACGAAACATTCCCTATCAATTTGTGGACCGTCAGACCCTCGATCGGTTAAGCAATCGTGAACGGCATCAGGGAATGCTTGCTTATGTTGCAGCAAGGGAGTATGCCAGTATAGAGGACATCTTGGCCTTAGCTAAGGAACGGCAAGAGGACCCATTTATTTTAATGCTGGATGAAATCGAAGATCCGCATAATTTAGGGGCGTTACTGAGGACCGTAGATGCAGTTGGGGCCCACGGTGTAATTATTCCAAAGCGTCGAAGTGTCGCCTTGACAGGTACGGTGGCTAAAACCTCCGCTGGGGCAGTGGAACATGTGCTAGTGGCCAGGGTAAGTAATTTGGTACAGACACTACAGGAATTAAAAAAACAGGGATGTTGGGTATCAGGTGCTGAAGCGGGCGGAAAACAGGCTTTTGAATCGGATCTTACCGGACCGCGGGTTATCATTATTGGCAGTGAAGGAAAAGGTATAGGACGCTTGATCCGAGAAAATTGTGACGAGATTGTCAGTTTGCCGATGAAGGGAATGGTCACTTCCTTAAATGCCAGTGTCGCAGGGTCTATTATGCTCTACGAAGTTCTCAGACAAAGGGCAATGAGCAATGCGGAAGGCGCGAAGCGCGAGACAACGGGCCAACAGGGGTGATGTGCGAATTGAACCTCGTGACATTCAAAATCTGAGGCGTTTTCAGACAACTCCGGACCCCGAACTTCGAATTTTGTGCCTCGAACCTCGCAATTCACACTCGTAACCGACAGAAGAACCAAAACTTCGCCTTGACGCTTTTCTTCAGGGTCGAGTATAATGAGGATGTTCTCGTGGACGAGGGCTAGGCGAGATTGCGTCTTCTTCATGACGACATTGTAGGGGGGATCAACTTGACTCTTCAAGCCCAACCAGAATTATCAGAGTGCGAAATCATCGACGTTATCGTGGATGAAGAGGTGGTTGAGCTTGCCAAGGAAGGCGACACTACGGCACTTGAGTATCTAATCAACAAATATAAAAACTTTGTAAGGGCTAAAGCGCGTTCATACTTCCTTATTGGAGCCGATCGTGAAGATATTATTCAAGAAGGCATGATTGGTCTCTATAAGGCAATCAGGGATTTTCGGGGTGACAAACTCTCGTCCTTTCGAGCTTTTGCCGAATTATGCATTACTCGCCAGATTATCACTGCAATTAAAACTGCAACAAGGCAAAAGCATATTCCACTGAACTCCTATGTATCCCTTAATAAACCCATTTATGACGAGGATTCTGATCGAACACTGCTGGATGTAATATCGGGAACTCGAATTACCGATCCAGAAGAACTGATTATTAGTAGGGAAGAATTTGACGACATAGAGGAAAAAATGGGTGAAATCCTCAGTTCGCTTGAATGGAAAGTACTTATGTCCTATCTGGAGGGGAAATCTTACCAGGAAATTGCAGTAGACTTAAGGAGACATGTAAAATCGATTGATAACGCTTTACAGAGGGTAAAGAGAAAGCTTGAACGTTATCTTGAACGTCGTGATGGATAATTTTACATTAAAGAACTACTTGCATTACCGATTAATAAGTGGTAAACTGCAATAGTGCTCGGCGATGAATGGCCACTTAAAGTGATCGTTTAACGCATTGGACAATGCCGACGTAGCTCAATTGGTAGAGCAACTGATTTGTAATCAGTAGGTTGCGGGTTCGAGTCCCATCGTTGGCTCCATTACAAATTTAAAGATTGCAAAGTCAAAACAAATACAGCAGAGTCGCTTTGCAGGGCGGTGGATGATAAGACACCACTTACGACATTTGACTGAAAACGTCGCGGGGTGGAGCAGTGGTAGCTCGTCGGGCTCATAACCCGAAGGTCGTCGGTTCAAATCCGGCCCCCGCAACCAAGTTATTACGACAGCAGGGCTGTCTTTTTTGTTACCAAGATCTTTGCCTTGACAGTGGAATTATCTTATGATAAAGTATTTTGAGTAACGGATTAAAATACAGCGTCCTACCGTTGTCCGGGAGGTGTTCGTGAATGCGTGTTGGCATTATTTTAGCGTGTACGGATTGCAAGCACCGTAACTATGCTACGATGAAGAATAAGAAAAATAACCCTGATCGCTTGGAAACTCAAAAGTTTTGCAAGTTCTGCAAAAGCCATACTCTCCATAAAGAAACGAAGTAATTTTTTTTTGCAATGGCTAATGTACGCCAGGAGGCGTTGTCACTGTGTTGATGACATCGATGTCTTGTTAAGGATGTGAAGTGATGGGCGAGTTGAAGAAACCGGCCAATACTCAGCGACAGAAGGAAAAGACTGCGGAGTATTTCCGCGGGGTTTTAAGCGAGTTAAAGAAAGTTCATTGGCCAAGCCGTACCCAGTTGCTCGCCTACACGGGAGTTGTGTTCTTAGCGGTGGCGATTGTATCCATTCTAATGTGGATTGTGGATAGCGGTTTAAGCGCGGCCATGAGCCGACTAGTGCCCTAACCGGCGAGTTTCTGTGCTAGAGCCTGAGGAGGTCCCTGGGAAAATGGCGAAAGATTGGTTTGTTATTCATACGTATTCCGGCTATGAGAACAAGGTAAAGATGAACCTTGAAAAACGAGTCGAATCCATGAACATGGAAGAAAAAATCTTTCGAGTCCTTGTTCCTATGGAGGATGAAATCGAGTTCAAGAACGGAAAACAGAAGATCACGAAGCGTAAGGTGTATCCTGGCTATGTACTTGTGGAAATGGAAATGACCGATGATTCATGGTATGTAGTGCGTAATACTCCAGGAGTAACTGGCTTTGTTGGAACGGGAACTAAGCCGATTCCGTTGCTTGAAACTGAAGTAATCAAGATTTTGCAACAGATGGGAATGGATGAGATCCACACACGGATTGAATTCGAGATTAATCAGAGCGTCCAGGTCATCGCAGGCCCCTTCAAAGATTTTGTGGGAGTAGTGCGTGAAATTTTTGCTGACAAAGCGAAATTGCGAGTTGAAGTGTCCATGTTTGGAAGAGAGACTCCAGTAGAACTTGAGTTTACGCAAGTTCAAAAACTAGATTATTAGATTATCCTATCAGGGAGGTGTAATGACAATGGCAAAAAAAGTAATTGGTATGGTAAAATTAGCGATTACAGCAGGAAAAGCGACACCGGCACCTCCAGTGGGTCCGGCTCTTGGTCAGCATGGAGTCAACATTATGGGCTTCTGCAAAGAATACAATGAGCGTACCAAGGATCAAGCTGGCTTGATTATCCCGGTTGAGATTACTGTCTACGAGGATCGTTCCTTTACCTTTATTACCAAGACACCACCAGCTGCAGTGTTACTGAAGAAAATGGCTAATATCAATTCAGGCTCGGCAGAACCAAATCGCAAAAAAGTTGCAAGTCTACCTAAATCAAAAGTCCGCGAAATCGCAGACATTAAGATGAAGGATCTCAACGCAGCAAGTATCGAAGCGGCAATGCGAATGGTTGAAGGTACGGCGCGAAGTATGGGCATCGATATCGTTGAAGGGTAGAGATAGTCCATGTTATCACTGGGTATTTAATAATGGTGGGAGGGCCTAGCCCGAATTACCACTAGGAGGTTATAAGAATGGCTAAAGTTGGAAAAAGGTATCAGGAAGCTGTGAAATCGTTTGACCGTGCGACACTCTATGAACCCACAGAGGCTATATCGGTTGTGAAAGCTAACGCTAAAGCGAAGTTTGATGAGACAGTTGAAGTTGCCTTCAAATTAGGAATTGATACCCGTCATGCAGACCAACAAATTCGTGGTGCTATAGTGCTCCCGAATGGAACGGGTAAAACCCGATCAGTTTTGGTGTTTGCTAAAGGGGATAAGGCCAAGGAGGCAGAGTTAGCTGGTGCAGACTTTGTTGGAGCTGAAGATATGATTGCGAAGATCGAGCAAGGTTGGTTCGGTTTTGAAGTGGTTGTAGCAACGCCGGATATGATGGGTATGGTTGGTAAATTAGGACGAGTTCTCGGACCAAAAGGGCTTATGCCAAACCCTAAAACTGGAACTGTGACACCTGATGTAACCCGTGCGATCAAAGAGATTAAAGCTGGTAAGATTGAATACCGTGCAGAAAAGGCAGGTATCATCCATGCTCCAATCGGTAAAGTATCGTTTAGCACGGAGCAACTATTTGAGAACTACCGTACATTAGCTGAGACTATAGTGAAAGCTAAGCCTTCAGCAGCTAAAGGTCAGTTTATACGAAGTGTTACTGTGACCTCAACAATGGGTCCGGGTGTACGCATTAACCCACTGAAAGCACTCTAATAGTTGTCGATTCTTGACATTACTCTGCAAATAAGATATGCTTACCAAGGTTTAAATAAAGTCCGCTGAAGAAAGCAGGTGCCGTAAGGCTTAATGACCTGCCGAGGTTGGAAGATTAGCCGATAGATACTTATTTGGCATTCTTAACCTCTGCAATAGCGGAGGTTTTTTGCTGAGTATATCACTAGGAAGGAGGTACACAGAATGCCTAATCATGAAGAAAAAAGTCTTGTTGTCTCGGAGATTAAGGAAAAGTTTCAGCAAGCTTCCGGGGTCGTCTTAGCAGATTACCGTGGTTTGACCGTAGCTCAAGTAACGCAATTGCGTGCTCAACTACGTCAAGCGGGAGTAGAGTATCGGGTTATGAAAAATACCCTCGTACGTCGCGCTGCGAATGAACTTGGGGTAGAGGGACTTGACTCCTATCTTAAAGGCCCAACAGCATTTGCCTTTAGTGCAGATCCCGTTGCTCCGGCTAAAGTTTTAATGGATTTTGCCAAAGTCAATAAACTGAAGAAATTCCAAATTAAAGCCGGGGTTTTAGAAGGGAAAGTAATTGGCCCAGAGGGTGTTAAAGCTCTAGCTGATCTTCCATCCCGCGAAGTGCTGCTTACTATGGTTTTGCGTGGAATGCAGGCTCCTCTTGTTGGTATGGTCAATGTTCTCCAAGGTCCAATTCGAAAAATGGGATACGCATTGGAAGAAGTGCGTAAACTCAAGGCAGCTCAATAATTGGCTGTGTGAGATAGTTACAGAAATGCTTATATAATATTAAGGGGGAAATTAAAAATGTCTAAAGTAAATGAAATTCTCGAAAGTGTTAAAGGTCTAACTGTCCTCGAACTATCCGAGCTCGTCAAGGCATTCGAAGTAGAATTTGGTGTAAGTGCTGCCGCTCCTGTGGCTGTTGCAGGTGTTGCTTCTGCAGCTCCAGCGACTGAAGAGACTGAAGAGAAAACTGAATTCGACGTTATGCTCATGAATTGTGGAGCTTCTAAAATTGGGGTTATCAAAGTAGTGCGTGAAGCAACAGGCTTAGGTCTGAAAGAAGCTAAAGATCTTGTCGACAATGCTCCAAAGGCTGTCAAAGAGAAGATCTCCAAAGATGAGGCTGAAGCTTTGAAAGCTAAGTTAACTGAAGCTGGTGCGACTGTAGAAGTTAAGTAATCTTAGTAATAGAAGAAGGTACTCTCTTGGGAGGGTGCCTTCTTATTTGTTTTAGTTCGAGTCAAGGGAAGGCAAAAATACAATAGGGTGACAACACAGGACGTGCTAAATGTCGAATGCTCGATGGGTAACGTTGCATTTTTGCTGAGCAGCGTGAATTTTTGCTAAAAATAATTGCAGAAACGCCAAAAAAAGTACCATGAAAATAACAAAAATTGCTTGACAAGAAAACCTAGATTTGTTATACTTTATAAATGTTACTATGCGTAATTGGAATATATTACTTAATCCGTCCATAGTATGCTAATCTATGCAAGCATTAGATAATAAGGAGACATTATCTTTGAAATTGTCGGAATGATGGGGGAACATCATAAACAGTAAAGCGAGGTTCTTTTTAAGGCCTTGCTTTTGGCTGTATATGTCAATATATTATCCTCAATGAGAGAAAACCGCACTGAGGGGTGAAACGTACATGTTCTATCCTGTTAAAGTTGGGACGAGAGAACGCTGGAGTTATTCCAGAATTCGAGAAGTCCTCGACATGCCAAATTTGATTGAAATCCAGCAGAACTCCTATCGTTGGTTTCTTGATGAAGGGTTGCGCGATATGTTCCGCGATATTTCGCCGATTCAAGATTTCACAGGCAATCTCGTTTTGGAATTTGTTGATTATAGCTTAGGAGAAGCTAAATATCAGGTGGAGGAATGCAAAGAACGTGATGTCACATTTGCAGCGCCTCTTCGCGTAAAGGTACGCCTGATAAACAAGGAAACTGGGGAAGTAAAAGAACAGGAAGTCTTTATGGGGGATTTCCCGTTGATGACAGACAAAGGGACCTTTATTATCAACGGAGCCGAACGGGTTATTGTCAGTCAACTTGTACGATCGCCGGGAGTCTACTATGCCGAGCAAATTGATCCAAGTGGGAAGAAGCTCTATGGGGCAACGGTAATCCCAAATCGTGGGGCATGGCTAGAGTTTGAAACGGATATCAATGACAACATCTTTGTCAGGGTTGACCGGACTAGAAAATTACCAGGTACTGTTCTTATCCGTGCATTAGGATATGCCAGTAACGGACAGATTTTAGAGTTATTTAACGATAATGAATACATCCGTGCGACCTTAGAAAGAGATAACTCTGAATCGACGGAAGAAGCTCTAGTCGAAATTTATAAACGATTAAGACCTGGTGAACCCCCCACAGTAGACAGCGCTCGCTCGTTGTTAGATGCGCTCTTTTTTGACGCCAAACGATACGATCTTGCGAAGGTGGGCCGTTATAAGCTTAATAAGAAACTAGCAGATTTCCAAGATCCAGACAACATACCTTCAATGGATATTCGGCATTTGACCCGCGGTGACATAGTGGCAAGTGTTAAGCGAATGCTCTCCTTGATGGAGGGAGAAGGCTCAAAAGATGATATTGACCACTTAGGTAATCGTAGGTTGCGCTCAGTGGGAGAACTTCTTCAGAACCAATTCCGAATTGGTTTGTCACGTATGGAACGAGTCGTGCGAGAACGTATGACGATCCAAGATGTCGAGGTAATTACTCCTCAAGTCTTAATTAATATTCGTCCAGTGGTTGCGGCGATCAAGGAGTTCTTTGGAAGTAGCCAGCTGTCTCAGTTTATGGATCAAACTAATCCTCTAGCTGAACTCACCCATAAGCGCCGCTTGAGTGCCTTGGGACCTGGTGGATTGAGCAGGGAGCGTGCAGGTTTCGAAGTGCGCGACGTTCATCATTCCCACTATGGGAGGATGTGTCCTGTAGAGACGCCAGAGGGTCCGAACATCGGCTTGATTGGTAGCTTAAGTACCTTTGGACGAATAAATCCTTATGGATTCATTGAAGCCCCTTATCGGATGGCGGATAAAGAGAATGGCAGAGTTACGGACGAAATCCATTATTTAACTGCTGACGAGGAAGAAAAATATGTCGTAGCCCAGGCCAATGCTCCACTTGATGAGAACGGTAAGTTTTTAGGAGAAAAAATTGATGGTCGTCATGGGCCTGACTTTGTGCATGTATCTCCGAGCCAAGTTGATTATATGGATGTATCTCCCAAACAGATGGTATCCATCGCGACAGCTCTTATTCCGTTCCTCGAACATGATGATGCCAACAGAGCGTTAATGGGCTCTAACATGCAACGGCAGGCAGTACCGCTCTTGCGTACGGATTCTCCTTATGTCGGGACTGGAATGGAATATAAAACAGCCAAGGACTCTGGTGTTTGCGCTATTACTAAGCAAGCAGGGGTTGTGGAGAGAGCTACAGCGGATGAAATTATTGTCCTTCACGATGATGGAACAACGGAGAAACATAAGCTTCTCAAATATTCACGTTCTAACCAAGGAACTTGCATAAACCAACGACCCATCGTTACCAAAGGGGAGATCGTTGAAGCAAGCCAGATCATTGCGGATGGTCCATCGACGGACCATGGCGAACTGGCCTTAGGGCGTAACGTGCTTGTCGCCTTTATGACCTGGGAAGGGTATAACTATGAGGATGCAATCCTGATTAGTGAAAAGCTCGTCAGAGAGGATTATTACACGTCCATTCATATTGAAGAGTATGAATCGGATGCGCGGGATACGAAACTAGGGCCCGAGGAGATCACACGTGATATCCCTAACGTTGGGGAAGATGTCTTAAAGGATCTGGATGAACGTGGAATTATCCGGATCGGTGCTGAAGTCCGTCCTGGGGATATTCTAGTCGGAAAAGTTACTCCCAAGGGTGAGACTGAGTTAACTGCCGAAGAACGTTTACTTCGTGCCATTTTCGGAGAAAAGGCTCGCGAAGTACGGGATACATCCTTAAGAGTTCCACATGGCGAAGCTGGCAAGATTGTTGATGTCAAGGTATTTACACGTGAAAACGGTGATGAATTATCCCCTGGTGTCAATCAACTTGTGCGCGTTTACATTGCTCAAAAGCGAAAAATCTCAGTGGGTGATAAGGTGGCGGGTCGCCATGGGAACAAAGGGGTCATTTCACGAATCATGCGTCAAGAGGATATGCCGTTCATGCCTGATGGCACACCGATTGAAATAGTGCTCAATCCACTGGGTGTTCCTTCTCGAATGAATATCGGACAGGTTTTGGAAACTCACTTGGGTAGAGCAGCAAAGGCTCTGGGGATTCGGATCGCGACCCCCGTTTTTGACGGCGCTACAGAAGAGGATATTTTTGAGACTTTGAAGAGAGCAGGTCTTTCGAGTGATGGCAAGACCGTATTGTATGATGGTCGTACCGGAGACCCGTTCGATAGTAAGATTACTGTCGGCTATATGTATGTGCTTAAGCTTCACCATTTGGTGGACGATAAGATCCATGCACGTTCCACGGGTCCTTACTCTCTCGTGACACAGCAACCTCTGGGTGGTAAAGCACAGTTTGGAGGCCAACGTTTTGGAGAAATGGAAGTTTGGGCTTTGGAAGCCTATGGCGCAGCCTATACTCTGCAAGAAATT
This sequence comes from Desulfosporosinus sp. I2, assembly GCF_000960765.1. GTDB lineage: Bacteria > Bacillota > Desulfitobacteriia > Desulfitobacteriales > Desulfitobacteriaceae > Desulfosporosinus. The sequence continues at coordinate 15,895 of NZ_JYNH01000068.1, forward strand.
TTAACAGTAAAATCGGACGACGTCGTAGGGCGTGTTAAGACGTACGAAGCGATTGTCAAAGGTGAGAATATTCCTGAACCAGGAATACCCGAATCCTTCAAGGTTTTGATTAAAGAAATGCAGAGTTTATGTCTTGATGTTAGAGTCTTAGCGTCAGATGATCGGGAAATTGAGATTCATGATACCGATGAGGATATAACGGAAACCGCAAAGGAACTTGGCATTGATTTACATGAGGAACTCGTTCTTCCCGCAAACCGAGTCGTTGGTTCGAAAGAGGATGAGGAGGAGCTCCTGATCGACGAGGAAGATCCGCTCGATGAATTAAATGTAGAGGTCCTAGAGGAAGAAGATATAGATCTTGGCGATCTCAAATAGTCCCCGGACGAAAGGAGCGATATAGATTGCTAGACGTCAATAACTTCGACCGTATGCGTATTGGCTTAGCTTCTCCCGATATGATTCGTGAGTGGTCGTTTGGAGAAGTGAGGAAACCAGAAACGATTAACTATCGGACCTTAAAGCCTGAGCGTGAAGGATTATTTTGTGAAAAGATTTTTGGTCCAACTCGGGACTGGGAGTGTCATTGTGGAAAGTACAAACGGGTTCGCTATAAAGGAATTGTGTGTGATCGTTGTGGAGTAGAAGTAACTCGATCTAAGGTACGGCGTGAACGGATGGGACATATTATACTTGCTGCACCGGTATCTCATATCTGGTATTTTAAAGGGATTCCAAGCCGCATGGGATTACTGTTAGATATGTCCCCTCGAGCCCTAGAAAAAGTCCTATATTTTGTCTCCTATATTGTGACAGATTCGGGCGATACATCCTTGATGAAGAAACAACTTCTGACAGAAACGGAATATAGGGAATATCGAGAAAAATATGGGGATCGTTTCCAAGCAAGTATGGGAGCAGAAGCAGTTAAAGAGTTACTGGAAGAGATGGACCTAGATAAGCTCAACGATGAGTTGCGCCTGGAATTAAAAGAGGTCTCCGGTCAACGCAAGATAAGGGCGATTCGTCGCCTTGAAGTTGTCGAGGCTTTCAAGTCTTCTGGAAACCGTCCTGAGTGGATGATCATGGATGTCGTGCCGGTAATACCTCCGGAATTGCGACCGATGGTTCAGTTAGATGGAGGTAGATTCGCTACATCTGACCTCAATGACCTTTATCGCAGAGTGATTAATCGAAATAACCGTCTTAAACGACTGCTCGATTTGGGTGCACCCGATATTATTGTGAGAAACGAGAAACGGATGCTCCAAGAGGCAGTTGACGCCTTAATTGATAATGGACGTCGCGGACGCCCCGTTACGGGTCCGGGAAATCGCCCTCTTAAATCCTTAAGTGATATGCTAAAAGGAAAACAGGGACGTTTCCGACAAAACCTGTTAGGAAAACGTGTCGATTATTCAGGACGTTCTGTTATCGTGGTAGGACCAAATCTTAAACTCCATCAATGTGGACTTCCCAAAGAAATGGCTTTGGAACTCTTTAAACCATTCGTCATGAAAAAACTGGTCAATGAGGGACATGCTCACAATATAAAAAGTGCTAAACGGATGGTTGAAAGAGTACGCCCTGAGGTATGGGACGTTCTCGAGGAAGTCATTACCGATCATCCGGTTCTTCTGAATCGTGCCCCAACCCTTCATCGCTTGGGTATTCAGGCCTTCGAGCCGATCTTAGTTGAGGGAAGGGCCTTGCAGATTCACCCGTTGGTATGTACAGCCTATAATGCGGACTTTGACGGGGACCAAATGGCGGTTCACGTTCCACTGTCGGCAGAAGCCCAATCGGAAGCAAGACTGTTAATGTTATCGGCGCACAATATTTTGAATCCCAAAGACGGGCGACCAGTAGCCACTCCAACTCAGGATATGGTCTTAGGATCCTATTATTTAACGATGGAGCGACCAGGCGCTTTTGGGGAAGGAAAAATATTTAAAGATTATGATGAAGCAGTTTTAGCCTATGATTCAAAAGCAGTTCACTTGCAAGCTAACATACAAGTGAGAATTGCTGGCAAACTAAGGCAGACGACCGTTGGACGATTGATTTTCAATTCTGTTATTCCTTCTCAAATTGGGTACTTCAATGAGGTAGTCGGTAAAAAAGGTCTGGCAGACATTGTTGCCAAAACCTATCGTAAGGCTGGATATGAAGCGACCGCTAACTTATTAGACGGCTTGAAGAGTCAAGGCTTTAAATTCTCGACTCGTGCCGGGATGACAGTCGGGTTGACAGATATTACCGTTCCAAAGGCAAAGACGGAAATCCTAGCAAATGCAGACATTGCAGTGGCTAAAACGGAACAACAATATCGTCGGGGCTTGATTACTAATGAAGAGCGCTATAATTTGGTTATCGATACATGGGCTAAAGCAACTAAAACCGTTACCCAAGCGTTAATGGATACGCTTGATGAGTTTAATCCGGTCTATATGATGGCGACGTCTGGTGCGCGTGGTAATATTCAACAACTGAGACAATTAGCAGGTATGCGGGGACTTATGGCGGATCCATCGGGACGGACGATTGAGTTGCCCATTAAGGCAAATTTCCGCGAGGGATTGACGGTATTAGAATACTTTATTTCTTCTCACGGTGCACGTAAAGGTTTGGCAGATACTGCTTTGAGAACAGCTGACTCTGGTTATTTGACACGTCGGTTAGTGGATGTTTCTCAAGATGTGATTGTTCGAGAAGAAGATTGCGGCACCTTAACAGGCATTATGGTAGAGGACATTAAAGACGGTCCGGAAATCATCGAACCTTTGGTCGATCGTCTAGTAGGACGCTTTGTTCTCGAAGAATTGCTCCATCCTAAGACTGGTGAAGTACTCGCGACACCGGACACTGAAATAACGGAAGAGCAGGCAATCGAGATTGCGGAGACTTATGATACAGCCATCATTCGTTCTGTTCTCACCTGTAAGTCACGCTATGGTGTATGTAAGAAGTGTTACGGACGAAACTTGGCAACTGGCCGACCAGTAGAGATGGGCGAGGCAGTTGGAATCATTGCTGCACAATCGATTGGTGAGCCTGGAACTCAGCTGACAATGCGTACGTTCCATACGGGTGGGGTCGCTGGGGATGATATAACCCAGGGTCTTCCAAGGGTAGAAGAACTGTTCGAAGCCCGTAAACCAAAGGGGCAAGCGATCATTTCGGAAGCAATCGGTAAAGTATCCATCAGTGAAGTAAAGGGACGGCGTGAAGTCGATCTCTTGACTGATGCAGATGAGCACATCATCTATACAATTCCCTATGGGTCGCGACTCTGTGTTAAAGAAGGACAGATGGTTGAAGCAGGGGATGAGTTAACAGAAGGAAGTATCAATCCTCATGATATGCTCAAAGTCAAAGGTCAACGCGGAGTTCAAGTCTATCTATTAGGCGAAGTACAACGTGTATACCGACTTCAAGGGGTGGATATTAACGACAAGCATATCGAAGTGATGGTTCGTCAAATGTTGCGCAAGGTAAAAATTGATGATGCTGGGGATACAACGTTACTTCCCGGCGGATTGATTGATGTCTTTGATTTTCAAGACGAAAACACACAGGCCATTGCTGAAGGCGGGGAACCTGCAGTAGCGCATCCGGTCCTTTTAGGGATTACAAAAGCTTCGCTGGCGACCGATTCATTCCTCTCGGCTGCCTCTTTCCAAGAGACAACTCGTGTTCTCACAGAAGCAGCGATCAAGGGAAAAGTGGATCCATTACTGGGTCTGAAAGAAAATGTCATCATTGGCAAATTAATTCCTGCTGGAACGGGTATGTTAAGGTATCAAAATATCAAAACTTTGGAACCTAAATAAGCCTCAATTTGTTGACATGAAAGACCTCAAATGCTAAACTACTATAGTGTGATTAGGAGGGGAAAGCATTTTGGTGCTTGATGAGTCCTTCAAACATGCCAAAAGTAAGACAGTTGGGTTAAAACAAACTCAACGGGCCCTAGAAAAAGGGCGGGTTAGACGTGTCTATGTGGCTAAAGATGCTGAGGCACATGTACTTCGACCCATTCTTGAATGGTGTGATCATCATCAGGTTGAACGCATTGAAATTCCAACAATGAAAGAGTTGGGAAAAGTGTGCGGTATCGAAGTTGGCACTGCTGTGGCGGCTATCTTAGAAGATTCATAGACCATCAGTCTAATAGTAATTGACACATAAGAGCGGATTTTGGAATTGCTTGCAAAATGCTGCTGCAAGCAATTCCTTGTATATTGATTTCATTAGAAAGGAGGCGGAGACATGCCGACAATTAACCAACTGATTCGCAAAGGGCGTTCTTCGATCGAGCAAAAATCGACAGCTCCAGCGTTACAGTGGGGCTATAATTCTCTTAAACGTAAGCAATATCCATCAGGAGGATCCCCCCAAAAACGAGGAGTTTGCACTAGGGTTTATACAACGACTCCTAAAAAACCGAACTCTGCACTTCGGAAAGTTGCTCGTGTGCGTTTGACCAATGGGCTAGAAGTAACCACTTATATCCCAGGCATCGGACACAACTTGCAAGAGCACTCTGTGGTTCTTATCCGTGGCGGTCGTGTTAAAGACATCCCAGGTGTACGTTATCACGTTATTCGTGGAGCTTTGGATACAACTGCTGTTCAGAAGCGAGCACAAGGTCGCTCGAAATATGGTGCAAAACGACCGAAAAAAGCTTAAGGGTAACCCTTAGGTCGAATATTGGAAATGTGATACAAAGGAGGTAAAATTATGCCACGTAAGGGATATGTCGCAAAACGAGAAGTTCTGCCTGATCCGATCTACAAGAACCAAATTCTGACAAAGTTTATTAATCAGATCATGTTAGATGGTAAAAAGGGAACGGCAGAGGCTATTTGCTATAGCGCTTTTAGCATGATTCAGGAAAAGTCTGGTAAAGACCCCCTTGAAGTCTTCTCTACGGCTCTGAAAAATGTTATGCCAGTATTGGAAGTAAAGGCCCGCCGAGTGGGTGGAGCAAATTATCAAGTGCCCATTGAAGTGCGTGCAGAACGTCGCACGACACTTGGTCTTCGTTGGCTTGTTGCACAGGCACGTAAGCGCGGAGAAAAAACTATGCAAGAAAAAATCGCCGGAGAGTTACTTGACGCCTCTAATAACACCGGTGGTTCAGTTAAGAAAAAAGACGATATGCATAAAATGGCTGAGGCAAATAAGGCTTTTGCGCATTACAAGTGGTAGTATGAGGCACACTGATTTTGACAGAAAGGGGGATTCTCAGTGGCAAGACAGTTTACACTAGAGAATACACGCAATATCGGGATCATGGCTCACATTGATGCAGGGAAAACAACGACAACCGAACGCATCCTATTTTACACTGGACGCGTGCACAAAATTGGCGAAGTTCATGATGGTGCTGCGACGATGGACTGGATGGTCCAAGAGCAAGAACGTGGAATTACAATTACTTCCGCGGCAACGACATGTCAATGGAAAAATAATCGTATTAACATTATTGACACACCAGGGCACGTGGACTTTACAGTAGAAGTTGAACGTTCTTTACGTGTACTAGATGGTGCGGTGGCAGTGTTCTGTTCAGTCGGTGGCGTTGAGCCTCAATCGGAAACTGTTTGGCGTCAAGCGGATAAATACAAAGTACCGCGGATCGCTTTTATTAACAAAATGGATCGATTGGGTGCTGATTTCTTTCGTGGAGTTTCCATGATTGCTGACCGGTTGGGTGCTAACCCTGTTCCAATCCAGTTGCCGATTGGTGTTGAGGAAAACTTCAAAGGGATTGTCGACCTCGTGACTATGACATCGACGGTTTATACGGATGATTTAGGTACAACCGAAGAACACAATGCAATCCCTGAAGACATGGTTGAATTAGCCAACAAGTATCGTGAGAAATTAGTTGAAGCAGTGGCAGAAACAAGTGAAGAACTCATGATGAATTATCTTGAAGGAATTGAACCTACCGAACAACAAATTCGTGACGGAATTCGCCGCGGAGTCATCGGAAACAAATTTATCCCGGTTATTTGTGGATCAGCTTTCAAGAACAAAGGTGTTCAACCTTTATTGGATGCCGTGGTTGAATACATGCCGTCTCCACTCGATGTTCCTCCGATTAATGGAGTACATCCCGATACTGGTGCGGAAGATCACAGAACAGCATCGGACAGCGAACCTTTCGCTGCTTTAGCTTTCAAAATTATGGCTGACCCATTCGTGGGCAAACTCGCCTTTTTCCGGGTCTATTCTGGAGTGTTAGGCGCTGGTTCTTACGTCTACAACTCAACTAAAGGCAAGCGTGAACGCATTGGACGGATACTCCAAATGCACGCCAACCACCGTGAAGATATTCAAGAGGTGCGTTCGGGGGACATTGCTGCTGCAGTGGGTTTGAAAGATACGACAACAGGGGATACCTTGTGTGATGAGAAAACCCCGATTATTCTCGAGAAAATGGTGTTTCCTGAGCCGGTAATCGATGTAGCTATTGAGCCTAAGACGAAAGTCGACCAAGAAAAAATGGGTGGCGCACTAGCACGTCTGGCAGAAGAAGATCCGACTTTTAGAATGCGAACGGATACGGAAACTGGTCAGACCATCATTGCTGGAATGGGTGAACTACATCTCGAGATCATCGTTGACCGTTTACAGCGGGAGTTCAAAGTACAATGTGACGTTGGACGTCCGCAAGTTGCGTACAAAGAAACCATACGACGCACAGTCAAAGCTGAAGGAAAGTTTGTTCGTCAATCAGGTGGTCGTGGACAATATGGTCACTGTTGGATTGAGCTACAACCTCTTGAACCTGGTAGCGGTTTCGAGTTCGTCAATAAAGTAGTCGGTGGGGTTATTCCTAGGGAATATATTAACCCGATTGGTGCTGGTATTGAAGAAGCACTTCAAAATGGTATTCTTGCCGGATACCCTGTGCTTGACCTTCGTGCTACCGTCTATGACGGTTCTTATCATGATGTTGACTCTTCAGAAATGGCCTTTAAGATTGCCGGCTCCATGGCCTTTAAAGCCGGAGCCCTCAAGGCAGATCCAGCGATTATTGAACCAGTCATGAAAGTGGAAGTAACTGTTCCTGAGGAATACATGGGTGATGTAATTGGTGATATTAGCTCACGTCGTGGACGGATTGAGGGAATGGAAGCGCGTGGCAATACTCAAGTTGTACGCGGATTTGTCCCGCTTTCCGAAATGTTTGGTTATTCAACCGATTTGCGTTCTGCAACACAAGGACGTGGAGTCTATGTGATGCAATTTGATCACTATGAAGAAGTTCCTAAAGGCATTGCGGATGGCATTATTGCCAAGCGTCATGGGTCATAAGCGAGGTTCGAGGTTCGAAGCGCGAAGTTCGATACCTTGCTGAATTATAAAGTTACTATTATTTTAAAGGAGTGAAAAAAATGGGAAAAGCTAAATACGAACGTACAAAACCACATGTTAACGTAGGAACCATTGGTCACGTCGACCACGGTAAAACCACCACGACGGCAGCAATCACTGTTGTTCTTTCTAAACACGGCGGTGCTGTAGCAACTGCATTCGACCAAATTGACAAAGCTCCAGAAGAGCGTGAGCGTGGAATTACTATTTCTACAGCACACGTAGAGTATGAAACTGATAGCCGTCACTATGCACACGTAGACTGCCCGGGACACGCTGACTATGTTAAAAACATGATCACCGGTGCTGCTCAGATGGACGGCGCGATCCTTTGCGTTTCTGCTGCTGACGGCCCTATGCCTCAGACTCGTGAACACATCCTCTTAGCTCGTCAAGTAGGTGTTCCCAGTATTGTTGTTTGGTTAAACAAAGTAGACATGGTTGACGATGAAGAATTGATAGAGCTTGTAGAAATGGAACTTCGTGAACTCTTAACAGCTCAAGAGTATGATGGTGACAATGTTCCCATCATTCCTGGTTCCGGTCTGAAAGCACTTCAATGTGGTTGCGGAAA
>NZ_JYNH01000069.1 GCF_000960765.1 Desulfosporosinus sp. I2
GGTCTGTAGTAGAAGCTCCGCTTAGCTACCTCGTACTCCTCTTTGTCAAGATTACCTTTACTAAGCTCTAGTGCCACTACTTCCATTAGTTTTCTCTTCAGCTTTAGCAAATCATTTTTAATTATATCGAATACCATAAAAGTATCAATATTTATATAGTCATGAACAACTCTAAAATTCATTTGATCGGCTCAGCATCGGAACAATCCTTGGAATATAGAAGGATTTTCTCAATACTTTCCAGCAGGTTTAAAAGATACATGAGGTCGTTCCTAATGCATGGTAACATAAATGATCTCCTTCTTTGCTCTATGAAGCACTATTGGATTTGCATACTTGGCTATAACAATATCGATACGCTTATTTGTAAGCAATTGTAGCTCATTTTTCAGGACTGAAAGCAACCGATAATCAACATTGTCTTCTACGAGAATATCAATGTCATTAGATACCTCTCCCCTGGCAGTTGATCCAAATACGCCTATTCTACTCAAGCCGAATTTCTCAAAAAAATTGTTACGAACCATAATGTCTTCCAACTGAGATATTTGATTAGTCTGCCCAAGCATTTCTATCACCTTCTTATTTTTCTACAATAATATTATAGTTAAATTTTACCACATAAACACAAGCATTGCTATCTTAACCCAACAAGTGTGGGAATTCATTCAATAGTCTCTCGTACAACTGTTCGTCTGATATCCTGTCAATATCATCAAGGGCAAAAAAGTTTGCATTATCGACTACTCTGCTTTCCATGGTATCTAACTTTTCGAGGATGCCATAGTTTTCTCGCCCAATTCCTACGAATTGCCAAAACAAAGTCAACCATAGAATTGGAGTGAAACGAACTGCCAACGCCCTTGACACCGCCGATATCAAGTATTTTTCCACTTTCGGTTCAATTTCGGTATCGATAAAGACGATGGGTTTCAGGTTCTTTTCTTCCTTTAAATACTTGCTGTAGCGAATGATGAAGAGTTTTACTTTATAAGTGAGGCAAGGTATGGCCTTCGGTTAATTAAGACCCATTAACTAATATGAAACCTCTTTCGATAGAATCAGTTTCCTCCAAAGGAAAGGTGCATTATAAAAAAATATCCTGCAACATCAAATTTGCAGGTACATATTTAACTTTTCTAGATCAATGATAAACCCAGCATTTAGCAGCATATCCAATCCTAAAAGTCCATTAATATCTTTGTAAATGTAGCTTGTAAAATCCAATGAACAATTATTAATGCAATATTCTCCGACCTCGACTTTGTCCACTTTCTTTACAAAAGAATGTTTCTTTCCCCCCTATGCCATAAGAGGTAACAATTTCATCCTCACCACTTATTCGTATACCTATTTCATCAACACAATCTTGGGTTAACAGGGAATGCAAGGCACCTGTATCTATTACAACATTGCTTATTTGCTTCGTTTTCCCTCTATATGTAATTTCAATACTAGTAAAAAGCAATCCATCTCTATATTCAATGCGCAGTTCTTAATGCTCTCCTCAATCCAATTCTCGTTCTCAACTTTATCACTACTACTTCATTTGCAGTATGATAAATCAAAACATTATCCTTAGATTCCAAAAGCTCACGCGTTGCTTTATCATCTGCTATAGGCCCAATTACGGCTATTTCATCCACATACTCCTTGTCGTTTTCAATATGTGATTTTAAAACTTCAAACTTAACAAACTGATTGGGATAAATATTTCTTACCTCATTCCACTTCATATAAAAACGCCTTCCCAAAATTTAGTATAAATTAGTATATCATAAAAATCAAAGCTTCAATAGCCAACCCTAGTCAACGAAAATAAATGGGAATAAGAACTTCGTAGAACGTCTCGCATTCTCGATGGCCCTGAGTAGTATCTTTATGTATCCTGAAATGCCTGTTCCCGGACCTGAAGATCTTGCTCCCGCTCCTTCACTGCCTTCTACCGTTCCCGAACGGACATGCCGAAATTCAAGCGGCCTGTCAATTCGGAGGAAAGGATGTGAAATAGTAAACTTGCATTCAAAAGGGTTTTATAATGTTTTGATTTAATCAAAAAAACACTGCAATCCCTTGCAGTGCCAACATTTCATCTGGAGCGGACGACGAGATTCGAACTCGCGATCCTCGGCTCGGGAATTCGATTCCTACCCTTTTACTTAATTCTTTCTAACATCATAAAGGCTTGTCTGACAAGGTTTTAAAGCTTTAGATATGATTAACCTTTTGTCTTTTTGATTCATTTTTTATCGTCTTTGTCGTCAAAATTGTCGTCATGTTTTTTGCCCTTGATAAGGTATTATAAATCAAGTTCTTCTCAAGTTACCTAATCCACACTTCTACCTCTGATTTCAGTGGAGCCATCGTCAGAATCGAACCGACAACCGTGTGGTTGTTCGTAGGTAGTATGAATTACTTTTTATTTTCTTCGTCGTCTACACGGTATTCATGTGCGACAGGTTTGTAGTCCGTCTTATATTTTTGATACTTTTCACCTTGAGGAACTGATTCCTCCTGATCCAAATCGTCCGTGTATTCGATTGGCTCTGTGCAGATGGCGTCAAGCAAAATTTTCTCAAGGTGTTCAAATTCCGAATATTGACCAAGGCTGGCCATCACAAATGCATTGCGGACATATCCGGCACTGGCAGCCAAAAGCTCTTTATCAAAGTAATAATCGTAATGCTCAACAAAGAAAGTCATAAGCATTACGATGGTTCGCGTGTTTCCTTCACGAAAAGGATGTACCTGCCACAACGGAGGAAACATCCTGGCAATCTGAGCGGCGAAATCTTCGCGGCTCAAATTGCGCCATTTTATCTTATTTAATGCTTTCCATGCTGAATCCAAGTCCTTCTTGATATTATCGGCATCAGAATACCAGACACTTATTCCTGCTAATAGAGGTTCACGCTTTTGGATGTTTATAGTCCGGAATTCCCCTGCCCAATCATATACATCTTCAAACAGAACCTTATGAATTGTCTTTATGCCTTGTGTAGAAAAAACATTAAAGCCCTGCTCATACAGCAACATCATGTTGGCTTGCGAGAGTTCCGCCTCGGCAACATCCAGCTCTTTTTCGTCGTGGATATTTAATAAATTGCGCAGGATAGAGCTTCCTTCATAAAGATACGGATCATTCATAAGCAATCCCTTAACTCTGTTTATGCTTTGCGATAAGCATTGCTTTCATTTCTGCACCAGAAATTTCTCCCCGCACCCACCGGGCTGAGAGCTTTTTTGCTTGGGTCGAGACAGGGACGCCTTCTATTTTATTCACGGCGTTGGCAAGTTTCACTGCCGCTAAACGCCGTGCGTGCAATTCTGGAGACATCCAATCAACTCCTTTAATAATATTATATCACAAATTGCAGTCAAATTTACAAAACAGCCACAGCATCGTCCCTTTCTTATTGACTAAAGGCGTTTATTATTCATATTTTATGCAGCACTTTTTATACTTTTTGCCGCGGGGCAAAGTCGTATGACTCTAACTCATGGGGATTAACCCCGATGATCTGGCTATGAACGTTTAAGGTAAACTCACCCGTGATCCACTGGCACCAGTAGTCCATCAGTTTTATTGTTCCGTTAAGCGCTTACCTCTATTTACGTATTTTGGTCAACTTATCTATTTACTCTCAGGCAATTAACACCGTTAATCTATGTACAGTCCCCTTTGGCGGAAAAGCAAATTGCGGACAAAAAATCGCCCCACACTTCCATAGTGTAGGGGATAGCTTTTTCTGATTCGACAGGCACTGGTGCTCCTAGGGCCCCCTATAGGGAGCAGACCCCTCCCTCGATCAGTAGTCTCAATCTTTTAGCTCTTTAACTTCTTCTTCCGTCATACCTGTTGCTTTAGCTATCTTTGAAATCTCCATTCCTAAGTCCAAAAGATTCTTCGCAACTTCTACCCTTCCTTCTACCCTTCCCTTCTGGATTGCTTCCCTCTGCCAGAGTTCTGCTTCCTTTGGATGCTCTTGTAACCTGTCTTTTCTTTGAGCTTTTATACTCCAATTGCTTTTTCGCGACATCCTGCTCAAGTGCCCGGTTGGACTTCTGTAGTGAATTGATATGGTGCAATATTATTTAGCGCTTCTCTTAGCGATAGGGCCTTTTATTATTGGTCAATCCCACCAGATAATCGATACTGGTTTTACAGAATTCAGCAAGTTTAATAAGCGAGGTACTAGGAATATCAAGGACACCGCTTTCATATCTGGAATAGGTTGTTTGGCTGACCTTTAGCATGGTGGCAAGCTCTTGCTGAGTCAAATCCCTGTCTTCTCGTAAATCTCGCAATCGCTGGTACAATGCATTCACACCAACACTATTTTATAGTATGCGATAATTGCATATTGATTATTATGCGAAAAACGCATAAATAGTGAGTGTAAACCACTATCGGGGTGAAGAATAACAGTATCCGTATCACTTATATGAAAGAAAAAAGACAACATCCAGAAGACCCCTTAATGAGTTCGACAAATTGCGGGAAGTACCAGGTCACCGAGCATCCGAGTAGCGGGAAGATAGGTTGGTGTCAGGCACCATGGTTCTTTCCGTGATTATATTTAGAAGGCTATTTTGCACATTGACTTATTCACTATACCGAAAGAAGGGAACTGGGACTCATTTATTTCAGAACCGGATTGCTTAGGTCTGGAAAAAAATACAAAACCATCACTTTGTATTGGTCCTGCGATGATAGGCAAGTATCCCTGAGAAATCCCTTTTCAGATTTGTATTCCTTCAGACCGCGGTAGTAAAACAGCTTATGTTCATGGTCAATGATAAAAGGGAGGATATCATTTTTAAGGCATTCTTTAAACATAATGATACGCCCTACTCGGCCGTTGCCGTCCTGAAAAGGATGGATGCTTTCGAACCTGAAATGGAAATCCACGATATCTTCAACTTTAATATCATTTTTTTGATGATAATCGGCAAGCAGTTTTTGAATTTCTCCGGCCACCTTTGAGGGAGCAGTTGTTTTCATATCACCGACTACGTTCGGTCTGGCTTTGTAGTCTCCGACACGAAACCACTCTTTGCGTTCATCGGAAGTATTTCTTTTTAGAAGCCGGTGGAATTCCTTAATCATATCCTCTGTCAGTTCCTCGTCCGCATGGGTAAGCATATAATCAAAGCAGGAAAAATGATTTACTGTTTCAATGATATCGTCAACATTTGCCGCTTCATCCGGTTCCATATTGACTGTGTTTGTCTCATAAATGTATCGGGTCTGATCCTCGGACAGGCGGCTGCCTTCGATCCGGTTCGAATTGAAAGCGAGTTTGACCTGAGTCTGATGGTACAGACCACCCTTTAGCTTCATCTCTTTTTCTTCCCACAATCGTTCCAGTAACCTCTGCATTAGGAGTATCACCCTTTTCTATACTGTATTATACTAATTATACCACATTTTTACTTAATATCACTTGGTTTTTGCTCTGAGTCATGCAAACTCAACGGGTTTAGTTCTACTGACTTTTGATATCATCATCAGAAAGTCCTTCATCAAGGCGCCAAAGCTGAAGTGTAATAAGTACTATTTTTCTTCATAGCTTAGTGTATATAATTTTTGCCTGCTACCGCTCATTGAGCTCCGTGCCCAGCCTTATTTTACTTTCAGCGTCCGCAGGTACGCCTTTGCTTCGTCGCCGATCCGATAGCTCTCAACCGCTTTCTGGATAGCTTTGTTGTGCGTCCACTTCTCTAAACGCTGTTCCCGAATATACTGCACAGCCCCTTCGTACTGCTTGGCCAATGCCGTTGCGAAATACCAGGCGATCATCATCTTGACATAGTATTCCTCCGACCGGATACCCGCCACAAGTTCAAGCATCTCCGACCGGAAAGCGTCATCAAGATAGAAGCTCATCAGCATTCCGATCCCGAAGCGCACCGTATAGGTCCGGCCGGATATCAGCCAGACTTTGATTTTTTCGTAGAGTTCGGGCAGATGCTTTTTAAATATCTTCGGTGAAATCAGGTCACAGGTTGCCCAGTTGTCTATGTACGGCAGAAACTCATCAACAGAGGCAACGGCGGCATCATAATCCCTGATCGTTTCAAGGAGGAAGCCATGCAGGTTATTTTCTTCATAATACCCGTGCGGCAGAGTTTTAAGAAACTCCGAAGCCTCCTGCGTTTTGGAAAATTCCCGGGCAAGCTTCCGCAGATCCGGCGTGCGGACGCCGATCACGGTTTCCGGGTTCACCGTCGGCATGAGTTTGCACGCAAACTCTTTGTATTTCAGATCCTGCAGCTCGAATAGCCGGCGCCGGATCTCTTCTTCTAGAGCGCTCATATCGTTTTACCTCATTCCTTGCAGGACTCCATTGTTCTGGTTCCTTGATGAAAGACAATTTGCCACCTTCCATCGAAGAACTTCCAAATTGAACTGCGCAATGAATTCCTCATTTCTTCTCTAGATTCATTGGTCTTAACTGCCCGATAGGTAGCTAGTACCACATCAGGCGATAAGACTTTCACTTGAAAATCCTCAATAATCACTGGAACTGCAGGAGAATGAGGTAATTCCTCGACAACTTGTAATTTATCGAATGTGCGCCCGGAAACTCCAAATTCAACAAAATCGTCAGCTAGAAGCATTGAAATTTCCTCTCTAGATCGACGAATCTCAGGTTGTAACAGTCTATCTTCCAGATCATATATTTGTTCATAGAGTAATGATACCATCTTCAATATTCACCTCCATCATGAAAAATTGCGCTGTAGATTCTATATGACATTAAGTAGTTCCAATCACTTGGTCAATCATCGTCAAAAGATACTCAGGGAAATCATCCGTATCATGTTCAACGGATATAAGTCGCTTTTTCATTCTTTTTCCGACTTCGACAGCCTCTTCTTTATTACCATACTTGCAAAGTAACTCCAGTTCATCTATCCTTTCAAACAAGGCTTCTCCACAAGCACTTTCATGTTTGTAACTTAAAAAATCGCCCTCCAAAAACCAACTCAAAGACCTTTCAAAATGCTCAATAATAACATCTGGATTGATACTTACCCTTCTTAGTACCGTATCTTTTCCATGGACTTCTTCGGACAGATCCCTCATCTGAAAATCCATATTAAAACCGTCAAAAGCTGTGAGCGCCCGTCCAAAATCATGTAAAGGAATATTCTTTCCATCTATAACCAGATAAACTTGATTTTCTTCTTCAGCATGTTGAATCCGGCATGTTCCAACGCTATTAAGGCTATATTGCTCCTTGTCGATTTGAATTGCATTATCTATAAAATACCTATCCGACAAATGTGTAAGCGTTTTATATCCAAGACCAGTCAATATCTTCTGATGCAAATGTTCAATTGCCACTGCCTGATTTTCTTCAGGCTTTACGAGTATCTCAAACTGATAACCACCCTCCATTTCTTCTGCTTTCCATACGGAAAACCCTGGCATAATCATATTTGAAATCTCAAATCGATGTATAATCCCATCGGCATCATAGCCTGATATAATCTTTGGAAAGTCATCCATCTTGCTTACACTAAGTAACTCAACCATATAATCATTATGACAATCCAAACAGAAATCACCGACATTTGAGGATTACGACCAGGTGGTCGCCGTTTCTCTTCCAGGATCCCAAGGAGGATGAGCGCCTGGGGTGTAGGTCAGATTCGTCACCAGTGACGAATCTGGATGGCCGTCACTGTCGGAGGAGGCAAGCAGTTTCGTCCCGTACTCTTCGCAGAGCTGCATTAACCTATCGGCCGTTCGCTGAGAGTAACTGACC
Source organism: Desulfosporosinus sp. I2 (assembly GCF_000960765.1). Classification (GTDB taxonomy): domain Bacteria; phylum Bacillota; class Desulfitobacteriia; order Desulfitobacteriales; family Desulfitobacteriaceae; genus Desulfosporosinus. Next base: position 7,779 of record NZ_JYNH01000069.1, read on the forward strand.
GATTCCTTCAACCACTTGCCCCACTCTCCATAGGGAAGCAGGTCTTTAGCCTCCTTCAGGCGCTGGCCGATTTCAATGGCGCTGGTAAGGAGAATTTTCCCAGCCTGGTGTCTGATCGTGTTTATATCAGCCGCCGATCACAAGCGGCGTGCGATCTGTGATCAAATCCTTCATAAGACTATCTGCCCTTTCTGTTACTTTATTAACAGAATATGGGGCCAGGCTTATGCGTGTGACAAACCTCCTCCAAGAAAAGTCCACTGCCGTCACTTTACAGCCCAGCAGAATAGGCCAGCTTAAGGTAAATTTCGAGGGGATAGCTTTTTCCAAGTGAGCAATTGAATATAATTCCTCATAAATACAAGGAAATAAGGGATATCATCTGAATTTATGGGATAGCATTTTACGCAAGCAACTTCAGATAGACGAAAGCGATTTCTGGAAAGGCCTTCGAAAAGTAAATTTCTCCCGCTCATTTTCCTGAATCCTCGGAAGGAGAAGGGCCTGGCAGCAGGTCAAATTCGTCGGCGCCGACGAATTTGACCTGCCGCCGTCAGCGCCGGAAGCAAACAGTTGATCTCCATATTCTTCAAAGCTGCATCAGACTGCTGGCTGTGCGCCGGGAATAGCTTTAATAGCTCTAATTACAGCATACGCAGGCAGGCTTCGGATAGTGAAGACTTGGGGGGCGCAAACCCCAGCCGAGATCATGTCCGAAGCAGCTAACGTCAGCTGGTTCGGAGCATAGGCCCACCTCTTATTTCCGTCGTTGTCTTTCTGTTGCTTTCGCTTTGATATGTTTCACGATACGACCCGGCTCTTGCCCCCGTTTTCACATTAGGTATACTGTTTTTCTTACCTAAGATCGCAACACGCCTGGGAGAAATCCCCCAAAGCGCACCGGCTTGTTTTGCTGCACAAAATGCTTGTAATCTCTTAGATCAGGTTCACATCAGCTCCACAGTAACATCTTCGCGTCTTTTTTCATGAAACACCATGCGCCACTCCACATCGTCCACCGGCTCAAAGTGCAGTGCGGAGCAGGCTACATGGAGCTTGCCTTGGCCGCTGCCGCCGAAAATGATGGCAGTCGGACCATCTGCGCCACCAATGATGCCGATGCAAATGCTGTTGAATGCCTGTGGCTCATTGGGATTGGTGCGCTTCTGCCGAGGTTGGTCGGAACGAATGCAATCAGTGACAGTGAATGCACCTTCAGGCAGATCCGGCGAGAGCGTATAGCTCATCACAATATAGTGCGTCGGGAACTCCTGATTTTGGCTGTCAAAATGCTCATGGGACATTTCGTGCTGCTCATATTCCTGCACGGTCAGCGTATGCTGTGCGCCGGTGGTCGGGTGTGTAAACTCGATGCGCTCACCGGGCGCTGGTACATGGAAGTGCGGTCCCGACATAGCGACAGGCTCCTGCATCAGTGTTACGCTGAGCGTCGTGATCTGCGGTTTGCGTTTCTTCGTCCAAGGAAAAGCAGAGCGCCAGATTGCCCAGCCATAGGCAGGATCAAGGGCATAATGCTGGGTCACGCTCTTGGCCTCAAGGCCGTTGCCCTCTGGGAAGCAGGGATTCCATGACAAGCCGCAGCCATGAGCGCCTGAAAGAACAGTTCCGTTCAACACGACTTTCGGATTTATATTGATGGCCAGCGGATTTTCTGCGTCGATCTGTATCCGCTGCTCATCAGTAACGTCGGTTCCATCGTTCTCGATAGAGAGATTCCACTTGTCCATAAAGGAACGGATGCGCTCAGCTGGAACCTGTATGCAAAAGTCCACGACAAAGCCTTTACTGCAGGTGTAAATCGCTGGGATATGCCAGACTTCATCGTCCCAGACAAACTGCCTATCGAGAGAAATTTCCTTGACGGCTCTTTCACGTCCAGAATGCCCCCAAAAATTGCCGTCAAAGTAAACCTTCCATTCGGGTATCTTCGGCTCGACAGGAACCCACTCATAGTAATCTTCCGTATATTTAATGCGACTGTAACCAAATTCGGCCTGCAGCTCCTTGATATAAGCAAAGGGCTGCTCCATAGGCGCGAGCAACAGCTTCTCCCGAATGGCATCCAGCACAGCCTGCTGTTCACTCGTGAGAGGATTGTCCTGCAGGAAGGCGTCAAACTGCGCCTGATCCCAACAGTATCCCTGCTCCAGTGCCGCAGCATCGCCGTAAGCCAGCAGGAGCCGCAGGAAGTCCATAAAATCTCTTGCCACCGGATGCACATAGTTTCCCGGTGTATTCATCGGGCTGACGGCAAACACCATCTCGCCAAAGCCACGCACGAAGCAATAGTGGATACCATCCACACCGGCCCAGCCGATCACTTTCGCACCCTTGGGCGTGCAGAAGTAGTTGCTTTCGCTCTCGCCACGCTCCAAGCCAACGCGGGAGCCGTCAAGATTCAGTTTTAGATATCTTTCATAAGTGGTTGCCATCATGACCTCGCATTCTATGTATTCGCTGACTAGTCGGGATTTATCGCAATGTAGGATTATAGACTTTATCAATACTAATACTCTATTGACTCCACTATTACCAAAATCAGGATTCATTGCTTAGTTAGTAATTGTAAACCTACACTTCGAATAATTGTTACACCCTTAAAAATCTCCATATCTACCCCTTCTCGCGAGTAACTCCCCACCACATTTGAGACAACTATTAGCGCCAATTTGGTTCGCTACTTCAGCTTCTTTTTATGTATACCTTCTACATGCTGAGTTCTGACTTTTTTATTACTTGGGTCACCCGTGAGCAGAAAATCTGGCATCCTATTTCTATTAGCTCTTATAACTGCAAACACTTTCTAAAGCCTAAATTCTTCATTATTCTGTAAATTCCTGCCAACAATTGTTCCTTTTTACAATATTCTTTAAATTATACACTATTAGCACGGACTTTCTGCTTGATAGTCTATCTTGCATAGCTTACTCTGCGTAAAGCATAACACTCAGCTCAGACAATTCTATGTGAAAAAGGAGCGAAGCCTAAGATTCCCTTAGTTTCGCTCCCTCTAATCCCTGCATAGACTGTTTCACATCTCACCACAAGTCACTTAGAATCCCTTGGTAACCCGCTAGACCAGTTTTGAGAAGTTTTTCTTTGGAGGAGCGAGTTCAGGGGAGGAGACTCTGTCGAGTTGTTTCAATCGCTGAAGACTTAGGACCTGATCCGAGCGCGAAAGCTGATAATTTCGAGGGTGTAATGCCAAGCTTTTGCTTGCCCGGGATAGCGCAGTAAGAGACGTTCTGCCATGGATAAGCCTTCAGGGTCGTAGTCCCCCGAGTAGTAAATTAGTGTACCGCTGGTGGCTAACTTATCAAGCAAGAGCAAACTGGCAAGTTTGAATTGGCCATGTGTACAGACGAGAGGGGGATTCGGGGTCATTTCCTTAAGTCCCTGTAAGAGCTGCCACAAACCATATTTTAGTCGTCATTGTAAAAGTACCTCCTCAAAACCCTCCTTCATAACATCCTGTGCAATGTCACAGTCACTGAAGAGCTAATACCTTTGATAATCTACTGCTGTTGCTGACTGTGTTTCTATCTGAAACCAATAATAAATTACGTGATTTTCGTTACCCCAATTAACCTGAAGCTGAAATAAATATTTACCTTCCGCTTTGGGGAGAACGATTGAGTTTTGGTTTATTGGATACAAATTCAATTGTTTATTGCTATCTACTAACCTAACCTTGTATGTTGGCTTATCTAAACCCGCAACCTCGTCAGCCTTGAACTCAATCCGTGATTCTGGCTTAACCACACTGACTGGTAATTTCATAGCTTCGTCAATTCCTAAGCCGAAATTTGTATTACCAATCAACATGCCAGGCTGCGAAGTGTAGTTGGCGTCTCCCCTAGTCCAAATGAGCTTGGTCGTTCCATTGATAATTTCCAGTTTAGGAAAACGGGAACTATACCCGGCTTGCTCGGCGGTTAAGTGATCAGGGGTTTGTGCGACCTCTATGGTGGACGTATCGGCATTGTCGTACAATTTTGTAACAATATTTTTTATTTCTGGATTTTCAGCTATATAATCCACCTTTGTGTCTCCGATATGTCGAGATACCCTTATTTCATTACCGTTAACTGCAAAATCTATTGTTCTTCCGTTTCCGTCATTGAAGGCGAATAGAACAACCAAGTGTGATTTACATCAAGATTTCGGACACGTGTGATTTTGGAATTATTGAACTCCTGAATTATAGAAGACCATTTAACGGAAGACTTTCTGAACTCTTTAATCATGGTTATTCTCCTCTTGATCTGAGATTTGGAGCCGGATAAAGTTGCCAATCCTATCAATCGCGGAGTTTTAGAGTATGTCTCTACCAATTTGATGAGCGTATAAGCATAGTCGTTGGATTGTTTCGTATTGATTCGATCCATGGCTAAAGCGTCACAGGCAATTTCCTGATCTTCCCGCATTCGGTAAAAGGCGTACCAGATTAATGGATTGAACCAGTGGATGATTACTAATACCTGAGTTAGCCAATTTATCATGATGTCTTTACGTTTGAAATGTAATAGCTCATGTAACAATATATGGCTTATTTGTTCCAAACTAAATGTTGCGGATCTCCCCCAATCTCTGTCCAAACTGTATGTATTTCAATACAGCCTGCTGCAATTCCAATTTGGTCATGCTCTCAACATCATGCTCCGCGATAAACTTCTCCCGCTCCTCTTCCGGGATCCCAAGGAGGATGAGCGCCTGGGTGTAGGTCAGATTCGTCACCGGTGACGAATCTGGATGGCCGTCACTGTCGGAGGAGGCAAGCAGTTTCGTCCCGTACTCTTCGCAGAGCTGCATTAACCTATCGGCCGTTCGCTGAGAGTAACTGACTGATTCCTTCAACCACTTGCCCCATTCTCCATAGGGAAGCAGGTCCTTAGCCTCCTTCAGGCGACGGCCGATTTCAATGGCGCTGGTAAGGAGGATTTTCCCGGCCTGATGTCAATCAAGGAGCGCTTTTGAGAGTATTTCTGCCTGTTTGTCAGCGTCATCTTTTGAGAGAAGCCCTTTCGAATACCGATAACGACATCCATATGATTATCTCCTTCTAAGTTGGTAAAACTAACCATACAGTATTGAAACAGCATTTGGAAGGTGATATGATATGGACAAGAAGATCGGTATTGATACAGAGATCAAGGCAAATAAAGTAATTAAATTGTTTAGAGGAGGGAATAAACATATGCATGCCGTAAAAGCAAGTCCTATAAAGGCAACTGTCATAGAAGGTCATTACGCTCAAGATGTGATAAAAGAACTGATGACTAAGCCCTCTCCTATTGCTATTATTAGAAATAAAAGGGCTTCAGATCTAGTTAAAAAATTAAGGAAGTAACTTTAAAGTTGCAAAATATATACGATTTGCAAGACATGATTAAATTGGTTGATTTGTCTAAAGGTTATAGATTGAGTGATTTTGTCTGTGAATTTGAAGAGTATAACGAATTTTTAAGAGATGAAGCATTGGGATTGAGAAAACGCTGATGTTATTGCATTTATGTCGTTGTCGACTGACTCAATCAAGCTTTCTAATTCAGAAAAAGATGTACATAAGATTGGGTTTGTTAATTTTGAAGCAATACCTTCAGTGAAAATTGGTAAGTTAGCCGTTGATATAAATTATAAAAAGAAATATAAAGCATCGGATCTATAATGGTTGAATTAGCTAGAGGTATAACTGAGGATTTGAGGGAAATCGGAGTTGCATGCCGATTTATTACTGTAGACGCAGATACTAAGAACAATCCTAGTGTTGTTGACTTCTACTTAAAACAAGGATTTAAACTTAATGAGAAGTATAGAAGAGACAATACAAGTATGAGATTAGATATTTTCTCAGATATTGAAAATTTAGAAGAGGCAGGTACAAAATAGCTTGCCAATAGGATCTTCGGGAAATCGGGGGTCTTTTCTCGTTCCCAAAAACAGTACACTAGATTTTGCCTAATGTTTTTAGGTATCAAAATTATTCCCTATAACAATGCATCAAAATGCTGCTTTCAACCGTTCACGTTCACACCCCTAACCTGAAATGAATAAAACACAGGAATCTTAACAAATCACTAACCTTAACCGAATAGCACCGCATGGTATTTCCTGTGAAGGGGGTACCAACGGGGTTCTAAATAAGAAATAAAAAAGCACTTAAAATGGGTTTTTTCATTTCTTGTTTGTTCTCTCTATCAAATTCTTTCCTGCATAGACTGTTTCACATCACACCACAAGTCACTTAGAATCCCTTCTTGATAACCCGCTAGACCAGTTTTAAGAAGTTTTTCTTTGAGAGGAGCGAGTTCAGGAGAGGAGACTCTGTCGAGTTGTTTCAAGCGCTGAGGACTTAGGACCTGGTCCGAGCGCGAAAGCTGATAATCTTCGAGGGTGTAATGCCAAGCTTTTGCTTGCCCGGGGTAGCGCAGTAAAAGCCGTTCTGCCATGGATAAGCCTTCAGGGTCGAAGTCCCCCGAGTAGTAAATTAGTGTACCGCTGGCGGCTAATTTATCGAGCAATAGCAAACTGGCGAGTTTGAATTGGCCATGTGTACAGACGAGAGGGGGATTGGGGGTCATCTCCATAAGTCCCTCTTCCTCACAAAAATCTCGACAGAGATCTAAGAGGGCTGAGTAAACGCCCGAATTCTCGACGACATAGACCACCTGGCCAGCTGCGTAAGCCTTGTCAATTCGGACAACTTCCCGGAGGGGCAGGTTCAAGGTTACTTGTTGTCGGTAAGCCTCGGTTAAATAACCAAGGAGCTGATTATCAGCTGCACTTCCAGTGATTCCTGTACAGGTGACAAAATTCCAGAGATCATCTCGTAAAATGCCAAAAGAAAAATACAGCTCCGTCAATGCTTCAGCACCGGATAAGGCGAGGGTGAGCGGATCGCTTGCTCGCAGTTGGCTGCTCAAAATCTTAAGGGCCTGAAGGAGGATTCGACCAGTATCGCTGTTGGGGTCAAAACCGTGGGGGTCTTTTGTGATACGGCGGGCAAACATTGGCAAGCGCTCGATTTTATTCGGATGACGCTTGTTGATGGCTGCCAGGGCACTAAGCACGTGATGCATTTGGACTCTTAACTGGTCAAATCGCGTATCATAAGTTGTCTGAATTGAGCGGGTTCCTGGCTGCTTTTTGCTGATAGCCTCTAGCCAAAGCTGACAATAGGGTTCAGGATATTGGACTGCCAAGTCATTAAAGAATGTTGCTTTGGCTCGTTCCTTATGAGCTAGTCGGTCTGAATTGGAGAGCAGCGACTGTCCCTGAATTTCTTCGAGTAGACTTAATGCAGAGATGCCGCTGAATTTTGTGAGTTCTAAAGCCTTAGCAAAGCGCTCCAGAGAAATCGTGATTGATTTTCGTCGGGAAAAGTCTGCCCGGAACAGGGTTGAGAGGGCGTCACGCTCCTCGTCTTTAAATGAGGTTAGGGTTACCGAACCAGCCCAGCGGCCTAAACTCTGATACTTTTGGGCCATGGCCTTGAAGAGCCGGGCAAACCCCTTGGTTGAGGAGAAGTAGTCTTTAGCTTTTTGTAGCTTTTGCAGCTCATCCGATTTCAAGACAGTCTCTTCCTTTCCGTCTGGCCATATCTTCAGCCTTTGCTGGCTTACTTACTAACCTTACTTACTTGCTTGCTTACTTACTTTCTTGCTTGCTTGCTTTCCATACCTGCCTGCCCTATCGCTTAGCCTATCAAGCGCCGAACTTTACCATCCCAACTATAGCGGATCACGGTCACGTAGGAAGCATTCTTAGGCCGTACCAGTTCTGCGATAGCCAAATGAGATACGGTATCATAGTCACCCCAGAGGGCCTGGGAGTTCATGATATAGTTAAAGCCCAGTTTCTCTAGCAAGTCAAACATATCTCGGATGTTATTTTCATCGACTCCGGCAAAGGCTTCATCGAGAGAAATAATGCGCGGGGCATCTTCCCGAGCATCCGAGTACCGGGAATAGGCGGCTGAGAAAAGAGGAATGTACATTGCCATTGCTTTCTCTCCTCCACTAAACTGGAAGAAGGCACGATCTGTTAGTTCCTTCCAAATTTGCCCTTCTTTTTGGAAAAGCAGTCGGAATTCGAACCAATGACGATAATCAAGCATTTCTTTGATGATTTGGTGAAAGCTTTCTCCGAACCCTTTGACTTCTAATTGTTGTTTAGCCCGTTCAATTTTAACTCGAAAATGGTTGGTGATTCGTGACATATCGCTTTCTTTTAAGAGCCGTGGATCAGATTTGAGCAACTCGACTAAGTCCTGGGTATCGATTTCATCTTCATGGTCAGCAGTCCGTGGCTTCCAGCGGATTCTAAAACGGAGACCACTCGAGGTATCCCGTTCATCCATGAGTCGATTCATTTCTTCCACCCAGTGCTCGGCACGTTGAATTCGTCCCCTGATAATCCGGCCTACACTATTCATAATGATTTCTTCATACAATTCACGGTCCTTCTCATTGAGAAGTTGGCGTTGCAAGGCCATGTTTTTTTCTAACTGGGCGCGTAGGTAATAGGGATTAACCCTCTTGCCATCGTATTCCAGCATCAGCTGAACTCGACGGGCTTTCTGGCGGAGTTCCTCCCAGAGTTTAAGCCATAATTCCGGCGAGTCTTCCGTGGGAAGATTGAGTCCGGCCAGGGTTTCGAAGAGGGTGTTTTGCGTTAAACGGTACTCGACGAGATTACCCATTTCCCTGGTGAAGGCCTCATTAATCCGTTCCCGCAGGGTCTCCCGGTCCGGCGATTTTGTCTCCTTTGAGTCCTGAACGCTAATAATTCCCTCCGCTGTTTGAATTAATATCCCTTGGTGACTTGGTGGTAAGGGTGAGCTAGCGAGTGTTGAGGGGTTTGGCTGAGAGTTTGAGTTCCGCTCGTCTTCTGAAATATGATCAAACGAGGTTTGGAGGGTTTCCTCCGCTTGAAAAACATTGGCCCAGCCTTGTTGCAGTTGGGTAGCTAACCTAAGGTCACGCTCATTCTCGAGCATTTTTTGGTCGTAATCTTTTAGATCTCTAGTGAGTGTGCTAATCTGTTGAATACAAGTTTCTATTTCACTGGGCAGAGCATTAAGCCGCTTGATCACATTGTGAATGCGCTCGCGAATCTCGTCGGCGCCCAGATCTTGCAGGCGCTGTTCCACCTGAATTAATAAATCTTGGCAAGTTTGGGCTTGATCTCTAAGTTCGTTGATTTCCCCCCGGAGTTCATCTACGGCCTCAGAGGTGTTTTCCAGATGAGCTAGAACCGCACTTCGCTCTCTCCGAGTTGAATGCACCTGCTGATATAGAGATTCAATCCTGGTTAAGCCCTCTCGATAAGAAGAAATTTCTGCATGGGCCTTCCCATAGGAAAGCTCATCGAGTGGTAAGGTTAAGGTTCGACTCAGTTCTTTGACCTGAGCTTTAAGATTTCTCCAAATTTCCAGCGCTTTAAGAAGGACTTCATTTTTTCGCTGGACGTCTTTTCCTAGAATTTCCAGCTTTTGGCGGGCTTTATAGATAATATCCCAAGCTTCTTGCATAGACTGCTCGCTGGGAAAGGTTTGATATTCCTCTTCCAACTTGTCACTCTTTTGGTTCAGACTCTTCAGCCGGTTCTCTTGCTCAAGGACTTGTTGGTTCAGAAGTTCTCGTTCATCCTCCAGTTTCTTGATCTCCCGCAAGCGCAGTTGCCGTCGAGCTTCCTTTCCTATATATAAGGCAGATTCCGCCAGGGGAGCATGTCCCTTTAGTGCGCCAATCCGGTAGGAACCGCAGGTATTTAAACTGGTGTTGCTCTCTCCCTGACTATCAGCAACGAGGATGGTCCGGAGAATGTTCTCAATGTCCCCAGCCTGCACTTTACTTCCCTCTACGGGAGTTGGATAAAGGTAGTCTGCTAAGGTATGCGCGAGAATTTGGGGGGCTGGTTTAAGTACCCGGTCATGCACGGGAAGATTTTGCAAGGCTTGTTCTTGCTCGGATGTTTTGACAACATGTTCAGGAAGAATTAAAGCATCTAGAATACCCATCTCTTTCAAGGCACTCTCTAATCGTTCCCGAGTCGCCTGTGGAACATGATCGTGGAATTCCACTGCGCTGTAAAAGGAGACAAACGGGACCTTAATGTCTTGCAAGATTTTTCGGGCCTGATTTGTCAAGTCATGTCTTGCGGGCTCAGGGTCCTGGCGTTGACGCCAAACTTCAATCGCTTCGGATTTGACTTTAACTTCTTTCAGAACCTGTTCTTGCTCGTGTTTGACTTTAAGCAGCTCTCTTCGGATCTTGTCGCGAGCTCTATCCGTCGCTTGCAAGAGCGGTTCTCGCAGCGTGCTTTGGTTAACGCTTTCCGGAAACGACCTGGCTCGCAGGGCAAGGGTTTGCAGCTCGATATCCTGGAAGCGTAATTCTTGATTCATAGGCTGCCATTCAAACAACTGAGCCACCCAGGAGGACTGTTCCTCTTGAAGTAGATCCACCCACTTCTTTTCCTGATATTGCTCCTCGTCCCAGGCTTTTTTAGTCTCGCTAAGCGCCAGATCGGCTTCTTGGTACCTCTCTTTGGCTCCGGATTCTTGGCGAAGGAGCTTCATAACGTTCTCTAATAACCTTTGATAATCGAGAGCCTCCTTCTTCCAAAGGGCGAAGGAAAATGTCTGATCAATTTCTCGGTTGAATTCGTCAGCTGCCATCTCATGATTTAGAAAGGCTGATTCCTCGGCTAAACTGTCGAGTTCCTCAAGTTCTTCCTGGATCGTGGCTAAAGCGTGCTGCTCCTTGAGCTCTAATTGGCCGATTTGATCCTTAAGCGCACCTTCCTTAGACACGTTGTTCGTCAGTTGTTTGTTTTTACTAGCTAGGATCTCCTGGTTCTTTTGTTGCTCTTTCAGGAGCCTTTCTCTCTCTTTTTCTGCCTTGAAAACATCATGTTCCCCCAGGGCCTCTCGTTCTACATCTAAAACTTGCTGTTCCCGTTTAAGGATCGTCTCTGTTTCCTGCTGACTGACTAGGGCGATTTTAGCGTTTTCTCGCTCGAGGTGTAAGCGTTCCAACGCCTTGGTGGTCTGAAGAAGACGTTGGTGAGTGCGCAAGAAAGCTTCGGCTTTTTCGGCCCTTACTTTCTGGTTATACTGATCATAGTACCGAAGGAGCCGTTTCAGCGCTTGCTCTTCCTTCTGTAGCTGATCTAATTGGCTTTTAATCTGGTCCATATTTTCAATGGTATCCGAAAGAGGACGTAGTTCATCGTCCGACAAAGACGGCAGGGCCTCGTTTAAGATCTCGTAAACTACGGTGGGTCGAAAATCCTTGGAAAGTTTAGGGCTGCGCAATTGAATCAAAAGCTTGATTAAATCGTCATAGTCGTCAACGGTTTTAAAGCCAAAAAGGTAGCGATTTACCCGTTCCAGGTAATCCTTTTGAGTTTTGACCACCTCGCCGCCCTCAGCGATCCGATTTTCCAGTTCCCGTCGAGTGAGCGGAATTTTTTCCAGTTTACCATCCAGGGCTCGTTCAGTTTTGTAGAGTTGGATGTCAATCCCGATTCGGCGGTTATCCAGAAGAATAAATCCCCAAAACTCCAGGGCACCCTGACGTTTGGCCTTTAAACCGATGCCCGTGGTGATATGTTCCTGCGTACCGGGTCGATGATATTCCAGATAGAGGTATCCTGTCCGCTCATCGAGATCCGTTACATCCTTTTCTCCGAGCAGATAATCTTCCATACGACGAGCACGAGAACCAAAGGGGTCAAGACGATCGGGTGTCTTGCGCCCGTCCAAAAGGACGGGAATCAGGCTTTGCATCGTCACCGATTTTCCAGAGCCGTTGCTTCCACGCAAAAGCAGTTTACCGTCCGCAAAGTGAAATTCTTCCTCATCGTAGTACCAAAAGTTGAATAAGCCAGCTCGGTTTAACTGCCATCGCATTAATTGTTATCCTCCCTTATCCAATCACCATCGTCACGATCAGCCTGGGTTTGTTGTTTGTTCTTGTAATCCTGCGGATAATCCCCAGTCAAGCGGCCAAGCGCTGGTTGAAAATAAATTGAATCTCCTTCATCACTACGTTGGGCAAACGTCCAGTCCATGAGAAACGCCAGCAGTTCATCAGCGGTATGTTTAATCAGGCCCTCCCGAAATTCTTTGCTCCAGCCGTAACTATAAAGTTCTTTACAGTGTCTTACAGTTTGCTCAAACTGAAGAGGAGTTAGAGCCACCCGACCAAGAGAATCCGCCTTGCAATGCCCCTCGTTTAATTGTTGTCGCAAGGCGGAGCCGAATTGCAAGGCGATGTCCGAGATGCCTTTCTGATTGGGAAAGAGGGTCAAGGCGGATTTCGGTTCGGGTGCTATTAAAAGCGCCGTGTTACGGTAGAGCTCTAATTGTAAGCCGGTGTGTCTTTCTAGGTCCTCCTGTAAGCGAGCGCGGTAGTTGCGCAAGTAAAGAAAATCTGCGTCCTCAGAATTGCTGCGGTACATAGACGGGGACAGCAAGAGTTGCCGGTAGATTCGGTAGCGTCGGCGTGCGCCTAGCAGTTCATCTTCTCCCTCAAATGTCTCCGCAGCCAAAATGTCTTCTTTGCTGTTAAATTGGAAGAAATCCTTGGGATAGGAACGCATGAAATACCGGCTGACGACTGAAACTTCGTAGAGAACCTCTGAGCTTTCATTCTTCCCAAAGGTGCCAAGTTCGCCGTCAACGACGGTCAGCATTTTGAGTTCTGTCACGAACTGCAGAACTCTAACCAAGGATTTACGATGCTCATAATTGCGCCAATCGAGGGCCAGCTCTCCCGGGTAAAGTGCCTGGACCTCGGAACAGAGATCGGAGAGCAGAAATTGTTCATACCCTGTGATGCTCTCTAAGTAGGCGAGCACGCAACACAAAAGAGCGTAATCCCTGGGGTGTTGAAAATGCTCAATCCCCATCCACGCTTCCGGTACAGCAGGGATTTTTTCTAGTTTAGCGAAATGCCGGTGAACGATCAAATGGTAGCCCAATTTGTCCAGCACATAATCCTTTAGTGCATTTTCCCGATCCCGGATGATTTGATAGGCTTCCGGATCGTGTTCACGGAGAATCCAAAAGTTCTCAAGTAGAGTTATCAAGGCCTCTCTGGCCACTTCGTCGAAACCTCGCTTTTCGCTCATCGGGCTGCCTCCGCCAGATCATCAAACAAGAAGATGTAATCGGGCATTGCTAAGAGACCATCCTCGCAATGTAAATTGATTTGGCGGTCACTGGCTTTCTCAAGGGAAAAAGTGCGTCCGGTTTCCGTTTTTCCTTGGCGATTAGGGTTGGCCATGCATTTACTGATCCAAGTGAGCAACGTTTTACGGATAAACGTCGTCAGCTCAGGAAGGTTGCGCAGGACAATACAATTATTTTGAATGAGATTATCAAGTAATTGTTGTTCAATTTCCTTTTCCCTTAAATAGGTCTCTAAGGCAGCTTTTTTGCGTTCCGATTGATCAACAACCGCATTCGGTCTGCCTTTTTCTCTGTAGTTTCTTACCTTAGGCCGAATCTCGATTTCGGAGGGTGGTTCATCCCAGATCTCGACTTCGAAACTTTCCGTCTGCTTGGGGCGATCGACCCATAAGTGGCGCGTATGGAAGACGCCAAAAACACAGGCTGAGAGTTCATGAGCCTCTTGTACGGTATCTAAGTTGGAAAACCACTTAGCCAAGTGTAAATAATCCAAGCGTCGGTTGCGCAGATTGTGATGAGTTTCGCCAAGACGCTGGGCAAAGCGGGTTAGACGGCGGATAGTATCATTGGTTGCATTCTGGAGATAGAGCAGATCGCTTTCGCTGCCGCCATCTCCCAGGAACCAGGTTCTAAGACTTTCCCATTGATTTTGAAAACGTTCCATCAGTTGCTCTTTGCTGGGACGGACGTCCAGACGGGGAATAGACAGTTCATAGTCTGCGACACATTCCGTGAGTTTTTGAGAGAAGGTCAAGGGGGCTTCCTCAAGTAAGCCTTCAATCCGAAAGGAGGTTCTCTGTAAGCTCGTCATAAAATTACGGAGGTACTCTGTTAACGCCTCTTTATAGACCAGAAAGGCGTCAGTCATCATTTGTTCCTCTACTTTTTCACTATGCAGGTGGGCCAAGTAGTCAGCCGCATTATCTGTCAGACGATGAAAGTTCTCATACAGGTCTTGCCAGAGAAGATAAATTTCTTCATTCGTTTTACTAAAAACAGCGTCTGATTTCACCCAGGCGACGGTCAGGTCCATTAAATTACCCAATAAGCGATCAAAAAGGGTTCGTTCCAGTGATCCTCCAAAGCCTGAACCCAATTGCTCAAGGCCTAAAACCATCCGTTCGATTTCAATTGTGTAGGGTGTCAACTGATAACGAAATTTTCGCTTCTTAAATTCCTCGATACTAGCTACTCGTCCTGTGTCTTGTCGCGGTATAAGATTCTTCCAGCTAACCAGTTGATCTAAATCCTGCAGGAGCTGCTCCTCAGTGTACTCTCGAAAATGCGGATCCTGCTTCAAATACTGCAAAATCTCTTCGAGAACTATGTAGTAACGTAGTCGTTCGTGTTGTAGATAAATGTAACGCAAAATAGAGCGATAACGCCAAGCGTTCAAAACCGTCAAATAGGTTGCTTCTTGAATAGGCTTAAGAAGTTGTTCATTCATTTCATTTACCTCTAAAGTGTTTTTCGTCTATTAACTCATTTTTCCATATTAGAAGTTCTTATCTAAAACCATCACAATCTGGACCTGATCCATGATTTAAACCCTCCCTATTTACTCCATCCTTGCTATAGTCTCAATATATCACAGGGAGTAGACAAATCTTTGAAGCAGTTGCCTCATAAAAGCATGGACAAATTAGTGTCACTTTGAAACAACTTTCGAAATTCATAGCAAGAACATCATTCCGCTGAAATCTCTTTCCGCTCCTTTTTCTGTCGTGCCTTATCCAGGCGTTCTTGATACATCTCTCGAATCCAAGTACTCACAGGTGCCTTCCATTGTTGGCTTGGGCTGGGGATATTTTTGATCAGACTTCTTGGATTTAATCCCATCTCTCTGGCCATTTTCAGGGTTTCGTCGTTCAGTCTGCATTTCTTTTTTGCTTCAGCCCATTCTGTTTCTTTTTTTATATTACTAGCCATGCAGTGTTCCTTTCTTCACACAATTCATTATTCAATTGTATTCATAAAGCTCCGATTGAACAGACATTTCGCGCAATTCTCAAAGCTTTAAGGTCATCCTAATATCTCGTACAACCTCATCAACGCCTCGTCCAGCCCTTTATGCGATAATTTGCTTTAGAGTAAAAACGACCAAAATACTTAATATCCAAGCTAATCTCACGCAAATAATGTGTCTTTTCTGACTCCGTAAGTTCTATTTTCGCTAGTGGTTTTGAATATTGATCAAAAAACTCTATTAATCTGTTAGATCCTATCTTCTTCGTCTAAGCGCCGTTCAATCTCTTCATCAGTCAAGTCAAACTCGCGAGCGTATTCCCGTGCCCGTTGTCTCTGCGCATAATAATCCTGTTTGCGTTGCTCTCTTTCAAGTAAAGGATTCTGCTTCCCACGCCCTACATTTCGTAAGCTTCGATAAATAACGTAACTGATGAGTGAAGTGAATAGCAGCATGATAATACTCTGAAGTGGATTTCCAAAGCCAAAACCTATGATCACACTGTTCACCTCCGAAAAGTCTTGTTTCCTTATATTCTAAAAAACCAGCTCTCCTGGTTTATAGCCGGCAGGCAATTCCT
>NZ_JYNH01000070.1 GCF_000960765.1 Desulfosporosinus sp. I2
AAGGATGTATTCCTCTTGGGAAGCCCCATCCCTTGATTTAGGGTAGCATCCTCCGCACCCATGTAAAGTCTTACTCTTGGGTCTACGGGGATTGGCTGGCTGTTACTGAGACGACCATGTCTATAGGGGTAAATGATCAAGTGACTCAGGCATCCGGAGATGGCTCACCGACCTCAGTTCAAACTCTGGCTCTGTTGAACCGAAATATTCAATAGTAAAAAATTCAATCCTTCGTTCTAAGAAAAGGAATTGCTAATAGGCAATATCTGGTACATTATCTTTTTGATTATTTTTGTCTTGACATCCGAGCCACTATAAATAAAGGCCAGTCACCGAAGTATATGATCGATGAAAACCACCTGCCGATCATATCAAAAGAAATATTCGAAAAGGTTCAGGATGAGAAGGAACGCAGAGCGTTACTCAAGGGGAATTTGGTTGGCGATAGGAACAAATATAGCAGCAAATATCATTTTAGCCCTAAAGTGTTTTGTGGCAACTGCGGGAACATTTTTAAAAGACGACAGTGGAACAGCACGAATACTTCAAAGAAAGTTGTATGACAATGTAAAACCTATATAATGGATGGCAAGGACGCGTGTGGGGCCAAGGCAGTCGATGAGAATGTACTGATGAATGCCTTTGTGAAGATGTTTAATGGAATCTATGAAAACAGGCAGAGCTTTATAAAGACGATGACAGCGAATATTGAAATGGTTATTTTACAAAGGCCAGATATTGGAGAGACCGAAGCTTTGGATAAACGGATTGAAGAATTGAAAAATGAGTTAAAGAGGCTCATTCGGTTTCAGGTGCATAATAACGCCGATTCTGAGGTCTATAACGAGGAGTACAAAAGCATATCTGGAGAGCTGGAGGAAGTACGAAAGAAAAGGTTGGAGCATGATAAGGTAAATGAATCGAAGGATGGGTTGAAGCAAAGGTATGATGAAATCCTTGAGACAATGAACAGCAGGGATTCACTGCTACAAGACTTTGATGAACAAATATTTAATGCGTTGGTTGAGAAAATAGAAGTTCTCACACCAACGCATTTTGTTTTTGAATTGAAGAGTGGAATGAGGGTGGAGGAAATACAGGATCGCGTGTAGGTTTTTGAGCGAGCTAAATTTACCCCTATTCAATGGGGTAATGACTACTTCCCATTCAGATCAGTCATCATAATTTTTATTTCTCCCTCGGCAGCAATCTGTCCGTCTACACTTGCTGTCACCTTTGCTTTAATCAAACCATGCTTTGAAACACTGCTCTTCTCAGCTTAAATCAGTATAGTAACCAGTGTAAGAATCGTCTTACAAGCACAAATAAGTGGTTCTATAAGACCGCACGCTAATCATTGTTTTAGCTACTCGTTAAATGTGTGATGATTCAGTCAATGTCTTCCTCCTCAACTAATGACCAAGGAACAAAAGGAACGTATCGTAATGGTTCGCTCTCATCTGGAATTCGTCCAACGGTCCATTGCCAAGCTGGATGAGAAACTTGATAAGATGGTTGCTCCTTATGAGAGTGCCATTACTCTGCTTTGTACCATTCCCGGAGTTGACAGAACTTCTGCTATCACCATCATCTCCGAGATTGGCAACGATATGTCTCAGTTTGCCAATTCCAAGCGTTTATGCTGCTGGGCGGGACTAACGCCTGGCAACAATGAATCCGCCGGTAAGAAAAAATCTGTTCGTATAACACGTGCTGGTGTCTACCTCAAACCTGCATTGGTACAAGTTCCCCATGCAGCCGTGAAATCGAACATCTCTCCTTACTACAGAGTCAAGTATGAACGCATTAGTAAAAGAAGAGGCAAAAAAAGAGCAACAATCGGCGTATTCGGGTGTTCTTTCATGAAGAGACGAAAGTCTTCATATGTCGGGGCAATGCATCGTCCCTATCCTCCATAAACCTGTTTCAACGATGTGGAGGCTTCTTCCGAAAAGACCCGGATATATGCTTCAATGTCGCTTAAGTGCTGACATATCATTTCATTCTGTATCCCTGACGGCGCATACACCGTATAAATTGCCTGACGTGTCTGCGCGGTTATAGCAGTCCGCAGATCGGGTCCCCTTAGAATGCTGGAGATAACCGCTTCCTGATCCGCGAGCATAATATCTCCCGATATTGTTGCCACATCTTTGCCGCTTAGAGCCGTGTAGCTTTCATTACCAGCAGGGGCTTTCAGGCACAGGGGAACCCTTATTTTTTCAAAGTCGTGTCCGGCCGTCAGGAGCATATTCTTAAGCTCTGCCATGAACATTGCTTCCACCAAGGGCAATCCGCCCGGTATGGACTTTCCCTGAATCATCGATTCCAGCTGAGGCAGCACGTGATAGGTGTATCCGAATCTCTTGTAATACGAAACATAAGTGTCCATGGGATGAAAGGCTTCCAGCTCTTTCCGAGCAGCATTCCCGAAGTTCCCTCTGATCCCGTTTTCAAGTTCAAGTTTCATTGAATTGAGTTTATCGGAGCGAGTGTTCCATACATTCTTCATGATCAGGACGCCCAATGAACAATCCTTAGCCTTGTCGTCCAGTTCATTTTGCAAAACAAACATTATTCCGTCACCTGTTCCTTTTCTTTGATTTTCGCACTTTGCAATATCGGCTTTTTGAAAATACCATTGCCGCTCCCTATCAGCACCATGCCGATAATAATCAGAATACCGCCTGACCATTGAGGCCATCTGATATTTTCTTCCAGTACAAGCACAGACAACACCATAGATGTAAAAGGCATCATACCCGAGAAAGCAGCGGCTGAAAACGCGCTGCAACGTTTTATTCCGGTATACCAGAATATAAACGCCAGCGCCGTCACAAACAAACCGTACCAAAAGAGTGCCAGCCATTCCTTGACACCAATCCCGGCCAATAGCGGCACAGGATTTTCAAACATTGCTGGAATCAGGCAAAACAGCAGAGCAATTGCCGACACGATCGTTGTCTGAACCGTTGGATGAACCGCATACCTCTCACCGGATGCTATTTTTACGGCGAAAATGCGCGAAAAAATGTTAAACAGTGATTCACATGCCGCGGCGCAAAGCACCAGCGTATTTCCAAAAAAATGTTCAATGGAAAAACCGTTTCCTGACGTCAGAAGTCCCTGTATCAGCAAAATCCCACCTACGGTGCTGAGCATGCCGATAAGCTTTTTCCCGCTTGCCGGTTCCTTCAATACGGACATTGCGAGAAGCGCCGTAATGGCCGGCGTTGCACCTGTCAGGATTCCTGCTTCTCCGGCGCTTGTATGCATAAGGCCGTTTAATAGAAACATACGGAATAAAAACATGCCGCACAGAGCCTGAATTGATAGGAAAAAAAAGTCCTTTACAGACAGCGCCTGAATAGCTTCAACAAGCTTTTTCCAACAAATCGGTATTAAGAACAGAAGGGCAAAGAACAGGCTCACTGCGGTGATCGTAAACGTCCCCAGCTTGCTTGAAACGAACCGCGCCGATATGACGCTGGTGCCCGCAAGCGTAAAAGCGCAAAATAAATAAACCGATCCTTTCCAATCTTTCAATATCAATACTCCTCAAAAATGTCTTTTCTTTGCCTTATCCGAATGATATAATTTTACTTGACAAACTGGTATTGATAAAGTGCCAGTTTAACACGGATTGTTATAGTCCAGTTGGAGGCAGTATGTGGGGAATAGAGCTAAACAGGCAAAGTGAATTGCCGCTGTGGCGTCAGATATATCAGTCGTTGAGGGAAATGACCATAAGCGGGCAGTTAAAGGCAAGCGAGGTGCTTCCATCCACGCGAGAGTTTGCGAAGGCTCTGGAGGTTTCCCGCAACACCGTCTGCGAAGCATATGAGATGCTGATTGCCGAGGGCTTCGTAATAAGCCGTCAGGGCGCTCCCACACGTGTTGCGGAAGGTCTGTGCGTGGAAAATCCGCCCAGTTCCGCATCGTATGAAAACATTGAGTCCGTGCGGATATTCTCAGCAGACTTCCGTACGGGACGTCCCGATTTGAGACACTTTCCCCGTTTTCTGTGGCAGCAAATGCTTCATAAGGCTTCCGAGGAAATGCCGCTTGAGCAGTATGGCTATACCGGACCGCAGGGGATTCCGGAGCTGCGCAAAGAAATAGTCGCATGGCTTTTCAGAAGCCGCGGCCTTAAGGTAGATCCTCAGGATATCTTCATTACAGCAGGCGCGACCCACGCCTTGCATCTGATTGCCGACCTGCTATGCGGGGAAGGGCGGAAAATCCTGATGGAAGACCCATGCCATACCGGCATGCTACGCACATTCATAAACAAAGGCTGTCCCATTGTTCCCATTCCTGTTGATGAGCATGGAATGCAAACAGACTATTTGACAAACAGGGAAAACGTCTGCGCCGTCTATGTTACGCCGTCCCACCAGTTCCCCCTCGGAGGCATCCTTCCCGCCTCGCGTCGCGCTACGCTCATTCGTTTTGCAAGAGAAAACGAAGTCTATATTGTTGAAGACGATTATGATAGTGAGTTTCGGTATTGTGGCGAGCCCATCGCGCCGCTTTTTGCCATGGACCCGCAGCGCGTGATCTATGTTGGCACCTTCAGCAAGGCGCTTTTCCCTGCGCTCAGGATCGGTTATGTCATCCTGCCTCGGCAGCTTCATAAACGGTGGCGCGATCTGCGCACCCATGCGGATGTGCAAAATCCGCCCTTTGAACAGGCGGCTCTGGCTGGGTTTTTACGCACGCGAAAGTTGGATAGGCATATTCAGAAAATGCGCCGGATCTATGGGGAGCGGCGGCGGGTTTTGCTGGAGTCGTTAACGGAAACATTCGGCAGCGAATGGCGAGCATATGGAGACGCCGCGGGGCTGCATCTTGCCATAGATTTTCCGGGAAGGTATTTTGAGGAGGAGTTCAGAAAAAGTTGCCTTCATAACGGGATTTGTGTAACTCCGGTGGAATACCACTGCATACAAAAAGGTCGGCACCTTAACAAGCTGCTCATCGGATATGGGCACCTGGAACCGGCAGAAATCCGAAACGGGGTTCAATTACTGCATGATTTTATGAAAGAGACCATATAGGTAGCCAATAAGTCGACTGGAATTTTGTACAATTCAAAGTACCGTGTTCAGATTGGTCGAAAAAACAGCATGACATACCGCCCACTTAACATCAGTGGCACAGGATTCACTACTTAAGCATTTGATAAACAAATATTTAATGCGTTGGTTGAGAAAATAGAAATTCTCATACCAACGCATTTTGTTTTTAAGTATTAAAGCAATACGAGCATTTGGGACAAGTCACCTGGAGTGTTCCTTTATTAATAGGAACCCTCATCTTGGCTTGGCATTTCTCGCATTCTATGACCCGATGATCGACTAGCTGTAGAATCCGCGCCTGATCAAAACCGACAACCAATTCATCCCCAATCAGAAATGAAGGTACTCCGTTGACGTTTCGGCGGATTAACTCTGCGCGGGCTTGCTCATCACGGTTGATATCCTTTTCGACAAAATGAATCTTATGCTGCGAAAGAAACTTCTTCGCTGTAAAACAATGCGGTCAGGTTTGTGTAGTGAACATTATGACGTTTTTCATAAAAACATACTCCTTTCCCATATGCGTCACATTACTGCATAAGGCTAATACCCATATGGGGTATGAGCAAATTATAAATCGAGTTCCCTTGTTTGTCAATTAGTCGTTTTGGCATAAAAACCGCGTATCCCCTTAGTCTCTCATAGTCGGGCAAACCCAGCTATGAGAGACTAAGGGGATACGACCTTGGGGAAGATTCCAAAAGAAGATTCAAGGAGCATTAAAATCTTACAATTTATTGATACAGAATAGTAACTGTACTTCCATCTGTTGTTGTTTCAACAGTTGGTGAGTAAATCCCTGCTGTGTTTTTCACATTAATCTGGAATGTTGCAGGTGCATTAGTAACTGGATCTCCAGAATCTACAAAATGTTTCGCAATATTAGTGTAAGTTCCGTCATTATTATTGACTTCTACAAAACTATCAGGATTGCTACTGTTAATCTTGAAGTTGCTGAGTTTTGTGACGGCCTCATCAGTCGTGAATTTTAAAGTGATCGTATCTCCAATCGTGGCTTTTGTTGGGATCAGTATTATTAGATGAAATCGATACTTTAGATATTCTAGCATATTCAGCTATTATAGTAACTGTACTGATGCCCAAGTTACATTATGATCAGCTTTAAATGGAGCTATTTTTACGGCTATGGTATCACTTTGTCCAACGGTAAGGGTCATTCTCTTTTTTATAATTACTGCAGATACTTTATGAGTTGCACTAGCAGACGAAATACTTTGGGGATGTTTTTGGGTTACCCATGGTGGTGAGCTAGCGCGGGTAAGATTACTTTAGGATCTATGACTTAATTACCGATCGTGGAAGGAAATGAAGAAAAGATGTTGAAAGTATTATGAAGTTAGAGGAACACTATGGGCAGTTTCCTTACCTTACCTGACAATAAGTTAATATACGATATTCCCATGGTTTAGTTTAATTAAACAAAAAGTTGATGGGTTATAATGAGTCCAAGCGTACTATTATTATCTTGGGAGTAATGAAGCGAGGGAAAAAAATGAGTATTTCGCAAAAGGAAATCAATTTTGAAACAGAAAACCTGGGTTTAGATCCGGACATTTTCACTAAAATCTTGGAGTTATATCAGAATAACAGCTATGCACATTTAACGGGTATTAAAATCGTTGCCTTGGGACCTGGCAAATTGATTGCCGAAATGGTCGTAGAAAAACAGAATTCAAATATGGCGGGAACATTACACGGTGGTGCAACTGCGACGCTAGTCGATGTATGTATGGGAATGGCTTGTTTTACAAAGGGGAGCATAGTTGTATCCGGCAACATTAATGTCTCCTATCTAGCGGCCGGAAAAGCAGGCGATAAGATTATTGCTGTTGGGCAGGTCATAAGGGCAGGAAAAACTGCTTTTTTTGCTGAAGCATGTTTGGAGGATGAAAAAGGTAAGATCATTGCCACGGGTACAGGAACCTTTTTCGTTAAAGAGACTTTTGCTGAGCAAAATTAGAGGTCTATGTTCTCTTTGCGCTTCTCAAAGGAAGCTTGATCGAAATCTCGGATAATATAATTGAGGGTCGTTAGCTCAACATCTCCATGGATATCGTTTAGATGGTAAAACCCTGAGTTCGAGCTTATTGTAGATGAACTGGATAGAGCGAACTCAATTATCGTTGATTTTTTGTCAGTAGCTAACCGTAAACAATCAAATTTGAGATATCAGAACTTAAATGAGTTATTGATTAAATTATTTCCATTGCTACAAGCAGATGCTTTAAACCAGGGTAAGAGTATTGTTTTAGATCTTGGGGAAATAGCTAATCTGGAGATTGACTCCAATGAAATTATTCAACTAGTGTTAAACTTGACCCGCAATGGTCTGGAAGCAATGGCCCAAGATGGGTGTCTTAGAATTAAAACATTTGTAGAAAAGCAAACTGTAGTTCTCAGTTTCACGGACGAAGGAACTGGCATTATCACAGAGCATATATCGAAACTTGGGACTCTCTTCTTTACGACTAAGGAAAACGGTTCTGGTCTTGGAATGCCAATTTGACCAATCAGAAATAAAACGTATTACTCGTCATGGAGCGAATGAAGTTAGCAAGGAAGGAACTGTGTCTCATGGCAATTGAACTACGAACCTAGCATATAGTTGCAGTGAATCGTTGATGTGAATCTCGACAACTATGATGGAGGCTTATGTTTGGGTTTGAGAGAGGGCGGTTGCATGAAAAGAACTAGTGATTTAATATATAGGCAAATTATAAAATAGGGGTTATGGAGGCGGCCACTGTGTCAGTACATAAATTTGATCCTGAAAATCGTAAAAAACTTAATAGCAAACAACGTCTGTCAATATTGCCCCCGGCAATGGTTTTAACGGATATTGGGCTTGGATCTCAAACTATTTGGGCCGATATTGGTTGTGGCACGGGTTTTTTTACAATTCCACTTGCTAATGAAGTAAAGCAAGTGTACGCTCTCGATATACGTGCTGAAATGCTAAGTGATCTTAATGAAAGCCTAACTCAACGACAAATCCACAATGTAAAGGTGCTTCAATCGGAAGAAAGTCGTTTCCCCTTACCAGATCAATTAGTTGATGGAATTATAACTTCGCTTGTTTTACACGAAGTGGAACAACCCAGTGAATTTTTTCGTGAATTATATAGAATTCTTCAAACAGGTGGTAGATTGGTGGTAATTGAGTGGGCCAAGGCTTCTACGGAAATGGGACCACCAATTGAACACCGACTTTCTATCCAACAGTTGGATGATTGGGCACTTACAACCGGTTTTGTAAAAACTAAGTCATGGCAATGGTCGGATAATTTTATCGGAATTGAATATAAAAGGGTTGAATAAATTGGCTGATAACAGGGGCTAACCTTTCGAAGGCAGGTGGCGATTTATCCCAAACCTGTCAGAGAAGGGAGGATTCAGATACAGTACCCTCGTGGGGGTTACTGTGATATAAGTAATCCTTTAATTCTCTTGGTCCTGCCAGTACTTCTCTGCCTATGAACAATGTGCCGTCATTCTTTGTTTTGACGTCCCATTTGACAAGTGTAATTTTACCAGATGTAATTTCAATTCCCGTTATACAGCGTGGATGGACACTACTTCCATCGTTAAAATATTGGGGTTTACCTACTTCAGGAAACATAGGCCTATGAGTATGTCCGGCAATAAGCATATGTTTTTCTCGTATTACCCACTCAATAAGTTTTTTTTCAACTGCATCTTTTTTATCATAATTTTTGGCTGTATTAGTAGGGTCTTTTACGCCGAATAACCCAAGTGGCCGCCATAAATACCTAACTAGAAATCTACTGAGCCTCCACATTTCATAATCTAACAAACTTACTTGATGCCCGTGAATCAAGAGAATTTTTTGATCGGTCACCCTATGCCTTAAAACTAGCCCCTCATGAGGTTTTATATTTTCGAATAAAGGGATAGTCTTTTTGTTCTGCTCATCGAAGTATTGGTATAAGTTTTTTTTCACAAATAGTTTGTCTCTCTTTACCATATCATGGTTTCCAAAAATTAAATAAAGTCTACTTTCATTAAAAAATTTTGAAAGAAGCCAAAAAACATGGCTATGTTCGTATATAATTCCAGAAAGTTGTTTATTCTTCCAGAGTTCGTCCCCATCACCAATCTCTATATAAGTATAATTCTCATTATAGTAATGAGTTAACGCAGCAAAATATAGATTTTGGTTCTTTGCAAAATCATCTGCCCAGCTTCCATCACCCCTATGGACGTCACTCATTAAAATAATCTTGGAGGAGTCGTCAAAAGGAATTTCTTCTGCCGTTTCAAAGACTTTAGAAATACGTTCTAACTTATTCATTCTTAGCCCCCTATTAACAGATAGTTTCATATAACACAATATAATCCAGGACATATTCATAAAGAACCTTTTAAAATTCATTACACAAGCGGGAAATGTAATTTAACTTAATATATTGGATATATAGAAAAAGTGCCTTACAGGCACCTTTGACTCTCTGTCCAAAAAGGTCGCTTGATTCGATTTCCAAAGTTTTATCACGAAAATATGAGCAATTAGTCATTTTTCGACCATTTTAAAATATTTTCTTGGTTATAGAGGATTTGAATAATAAGCATAGAACAATTGCAAAGTAGAGATGTTTATAAAGATACAAAACGCCTTTCAATTTGTGCTCTAAAAATATCCTTGGCACTAAAATCTAATCTGAAATAGAAGTATCCCTAGGCCATAAAAATAAACTTCTATTGACTGTCCGTGATATAACGAAAAAAAGACCACAGAGAACTAACTCATACCTATGAGTACGAGTGGATTCCTTAATGGACTATACAAGAGGTCTTACCTATGCCTTCCTGAACACGACGGGAAATTTCCATCGAATCGAGTTCTTCATCTTGTTTTATTAGATCGGTATATATTGAATGATGAAAACGTTTCTAGCTACAAGGTGGATGGCTGATATTAAGACATGGAGTTGTTATTAAGGAAACTAGGGCGGTAAGAATGAAATAAACCGATAGAGCGGGAGTGATCCCCGCTCATTTTGATTACCGCTCTTTTCTGAAAGGCATACGAGGTGCATACTGAACACGGTTTGCGAGATCGGCAGAAGAGTTGATTCCCCTTTTTGATAGGAAACGTTGTATCCCCATCGGCATGCTTTTGATCTGATTAAGAAATTGCGTGTTTTCTCCCACTTCCGGGCTCCCAGCTTCTCCGAGGGTTGTACCTTGATTTAAGGACTTATTTCTTCCTAAAAACATAGCTTCGCCACCTCCTTCTACATACCAATATATTCCATTGCCTTGAGTGTGTGTTTTCATCATCAAAAGGGTGAGGGAGGAACTGGAAAAGGCGAATTGGATGAAATGCTGGAATTTCTGAAGGGGCATATTAAAAAGCCGACTGAGAGTTTATTGACTCTTAGTCGGCTTTTTTAATAATTCATTAACCGAGATGCCTAAATAGATTGGATTAGCCTTTCGCAGCGAACATTTTTTTTGTTGATATCCGTACAGAAAGTGGTTATAATAAGAACATAGGTTCGCATAATATACAAATACATGTACTGCGAGGTAGACGAATGAAAGATATATGCGCTAATTGTACTCGAAAGGCTGATTGCACAGAGGTATGTGAACAGTGGCTAATCGAACATGACAAATGCCCAGTGTGTCAAAATAAACTTATACGTGCTGGAGGATGTACTGAATGCATCACTGGGGATTGGGCGAAGTGCGGTTAGTATAAAGGATAAAGTATTGAATACAGACCTTGGAAAAGATTATGTGGAGGTGTAATAATGCCAAACGTAACAATTATTTGTTATCTTTCCTCTTTATTGTTCTATGGAATGGGGTATTTGAAAATGTTGGTCATTCAGAACGCAGTTACATTTGATACTTATGACTATACTATCTATGTATCTCTGGCAACGGGTTATTTTGTTTTAGCAATTGTATTAGCTGTTATCGGATCTCTTTTCTTCTACGTTAAGAATAAGAAAGAGAACAAAGTTATAAAAATGAATAACATCATCAAATTAAGAGAAGAAGCGGGTAGAAAAATGGATGACAGAAGACGGGCGAGCATATTTGAGGTAAAAGCTCAATTAAGACAGTCTGAGTACAGTCTTGATCTTGATAAGATGATGTCTTCCTAGGAAGCTCTATGCTCGATGACTTCGTGTCTATGGAACTAATTATGAAAAAACATGTCAAATTAAGGCGTGATTATGTTAGAATATAAGAAGTGAAGTAAATCACGAAAGGATTCGGTTTTTGTAAAAGGATACAAGAATGACCATTTGATACTGGTTCCCCGAATTGTGTTCACATCCGGGAATATGTCTGAGGCTTTTACCGGAAGTATTCAATTTGAAACAACGCCCATGGATTAATGTTATTGCAACTGAGCCAGAGGAGATCATTAATACCATTGATAAATGTCCATCCGGGGCCATAAGATACTCCATTCCCGAGGGTTCTAAAATCAAGGAGAATGTTTCAAATGGAGTCGGTAATATTAACTTCGAAAATACAAACTTATCAGTAGTTAAAATAAAAGTTAATGCTAATGGGCCGTTACTAATTGAAGGTCCCACAATAATCATTGATTTCGAAGGGAAACCTTTAAAGGAAGGGAGCAAAATGGCACTATGTCGCTGCGGCCTTTCCGGAAACCGGCACTTCTGTGACGGGGCACATAGTAAGCAATCATGGAAGCCTGATCAAATAGACAAATAACGACGATAAGCCATAGATATGACCTAATTGTTGTTTTAGCCAAACACAATTAGGTCATTTTTTATAATATCCAAAATATGGAATAATTAAGTGAGCTCAAGTGCTTTACTAAGGCTTAGCATCAGCTAAGTTTTCCTTAACGATTAATTTAGGCATACAAACAATTGATAATATGGAATTATACTCCACTTTGTAATATAATAATCTTAGACTT
Source organism: Desulfosporosinus sp. I2 (assembly GCF_000960765.1). Taxonomy (GTDB): domain Bacteria; phylum Bacillota; class Desulfitobacteriia; order Desulfitobacteriales; family Desulfitobacteriaceae; genus Desulfosporosinus. The sequence goes on from NZ_JYNH01000070.1 coordinate 12,037, forward strand.
TTATTTTGAGCCTATAATCAGTGTTCCTAGGGACTCCAACCTTCAAAATTTATAGTTCTTTAGGATAGTCCAAATGTAGTACGGTTGAAAGAAGTGATTTTTGTTGGATCCTGACAATTACAAGATCTCTAAACTGACCGGAATGTTTTTGGACAAGAATCTGGAACAACAATTTCAGGAATCCTACTTAAGTCGATCTAAAAATCATCTTCGAAAAACCGCTCTCATAGTAGGGACTCTTTTCTTCTTGTTCTTGATTTATGATTTTTCATCCTATAAAATATTCTCATCTCTTGCAATTATCGTTCTGTGTCGTCTTTCATTTCTGCTATTATCAATGCTGTTTTATTTCAAGCCTGATTATTTTCTGAAGTCCTCTGCTTTTTTAAAGATCACTATCTATGAACTCATACTTGTTATACTCTATTTTGTCATTATTTTTAACTATGAAAGTCCTCACTTTCTAATTCAGGCTTTTGGGCTTAACGTCATTATCTTAGGCTTTTTTATTTTAATACCCAACTTATTGTATTATAAACTTTTTTTGTCTTTCTTAACGTGGACAAGTTTTCTATTAATAACTATAACTTTATATCATCCTCCTTTTAATGAAATGATTTCGGTTTTTTTCTATTTATTACTAGCAATCTTTTTCTGCAGCACATCCACTTATAGTTTAAATAAGTACAAGAGGCTTGATTTTCTTAACAAGTTGTATTTTATGGAGCTTTCCACAAAAGATCCACTTACAAATGCCTATAATCGTTTGAAGTTTAACGAAGCGTTAAGTAGTGAACTTGAGGTAGCTAAGAGGTATGGAAATACCTTTTCTCTGATCATGTTCGACATAGACCATTTTAAACAATTTAATGATCAAAATGGACATAGCTTTGGAGATAAGGTTCTTAAAGCAATTGCCAATCTCGTACAGGAGTCGGTTCGGGAAGTGGATGTCTTTGCTCGTTGGGGTGGTGAGGAGTTTGTAATTCTTTTACCGCAGACTCATTGTCAAGAAGCATCTGCCCTTGCAGAAAGGTTAAGGGCCTTGATTTATAAAGAGTCCTTGAAGAAGGAAATGGATTTAACTTGTAGCTTTGGAGTCACCTCTTTCTTGAGTCAAGATGATCAGGAATTAATCATGGAACGGGTGGACAGGGCCTTATATAAAGCTAAAGAAGGCGGCAGAAATATAGTCGTTACAGAATATAATCTTCAAGTTGTTTCTGCCTAATGTGTCAACTGTGAATCAGTGAATCAGTGAATCAGTGAAAAGAGGATATTGGATGAATACGGAATCCATTTATGGATTGACATTTACCCAACTGGAAGTATGGCTCCTTGAACATGGGCATAAAAGGTTTCGGGCAGTTCAGGTCTGGGATTGGCTTTATAGGAAACAGGTGAGATTTTTCAAGGAAATGATGGATGTAAACAAAGAGTGTCTTCAATTATTAGAAGATCATTTTAGCCTTGAATCCTTACATGAATACTTTAGGCAAGAATCAGCTGATGGAACGATTAAGTTTTTGTATAAATTAAAGGATGAACATCTGATAGAAACGGTCTTGATGAGACATAAATTTGGCTTGTCCGCTTGTGTCACAACCCAAGTAGGATGTAACATGGGGTGTAGTTTTTGTGCAAGTGGGTTATTAACTAAATGTCGAGATTTAACCAGTGGCGAAATTGTCGAGCAGATTATGAAAGTTCAACAATTTCTTAATCACGAGAAATACGAAGAAAAAGTTAGCCACGTGGTGGTCATGGGGATTGGCGAACCCTTAGATAATTTTAAAAATGTCGTCAACTCTTTACAAATTATAAAAGATCACAAAGGACTCGCCATTGGTGCCAGGCATATCACCGTGTCGACGAGTGGTCTAGCTGATAAAATTTATGATTTTGCCAATACTGATTTGCAGGTTAACTTAGCGATTTCGTTACATGCTCCAACAAATGAACTTCGAACTCAGATCATGAAAATTAACCGTGCCTTTCCAATAGAATCATTAATGGAAGCCATTACTTATTATTTAGAAAAATCGAATCGTATGATTACCTTGGAATATATTCTTCTAAAGGATTTGAATGACCAGAGAGAACATGCTCTTCAACTTGCTGAACTAATTGGGGATAAACGAACTCTCGTTAAGGTTAACTTAATTCCCTATAATCCGGTGGAAGAACATCATCACTTTCAAAGAAGTGAGAAGGAATCAATGCGGGCGTTTTATGATACGTTAAAAAAACAAGGGATTAATTGTAGTATCAGGCTTGAACATGGGGCTGATATTGATGCCGCTTGTGGACAATTAAGAAGCAAGCAAATCGAAGAATCCAGACAACATAAGGTATTGGAGATCCAATCAACCTTAGACATGCGGAACGGTTTTCTTGCTTCCGAGTCTAATGGATGATAACATTATGTGGAATCAAGTGTAATTAATTATACTCGAGGAGAAAATATGAAGTATGAAGTTATAAAGAAACAACAAAATAGTAAGATGTGTCTTGTCTGCGGATTGGAAAATGATTTAGGGTTAAAAGCTTCTTTCTACGAATTAGGAAATGATGAACTCGTTGCAATTTTTAAACCTCTGGAAGAACATCAAAGCTATCCAGGTAGGTTGCATGGGGGGATTGCTGGTACCATTTTAGATGAAACTATTGGCAGGGCGATTATGATTAAGGAGGACGATATTTGGGGGGTGACCGTTGAGCTAACGATAAAATTTAAAAAACCTATCCCTTTAAGGGAAGAGTTAAAAGTTATTGGTAGAATTACGAAAGACTCAAGCAGACTGTTCGAAGGGACTGGAGAAATAGTTCTAAAGAACGGAGAGGTAGCCGCGAGCGCTTGGGGTAAATATTTGAAGATGCCAATCCATAAAATTGCTGACTTTAATAAAGATGATCAAGATTGGCAAGTTATTTTGTCACCCGATGAGCCTTTCGAAATCGATATTTAAACGTTGTGGACTAAAAACGATAACCTAGTAAACAAAGAATGGAGAGGTATATTCATGAATAATTTAAAAGGGACTAAAACTGCGGAGAATTTACTTAAATCGTTTGCCGGTGAGTCACAAGCACGAAATCGCTATACCTATTATGCATCTGTAGCAGATAAAGAAGGGTATAAGCAAATCAAAAATATCTTTCTTGAAACTGCAGATAACGAAAAGGAACATGCGAAAAGATTCTACAAATTTTTGCTCTCCGGTCTTCAGGACGAGCTTCCCACAGTCATAGAGATTAACGCTGCTTATCCCGTAGCACAAGGGACAACACTGGATAATCTATTGGCCGCTGCCGCTGGAGAAAATGAAGAGTGGTCTGAACTATACCCGGCATTTTCCAAAATCGCAGAAGAAGAAGGTTTTCCTGAAATTGCTGCAGCATTTACGATGATTTCTTCTGCTGAAAAAAGGCATGAGACAAGATACGCCAAGCTTGCAGAAAACATTAAAAAAGGCCAAGTGTTTGAAAAGGAAGAAAAAAGGCTCTGGAAGTGTGGAAACTGTGGTTATGTTCATGAAGGAATGAGTGCTCCACAGGAGTGTCCGGCATGTATTCATCCCCAAGCTCATTTCGAAGTTTTTGAGGAGACTTATTAAACGTTTCACAAGTTACCCCTTAAGGACGGTTCATCTTTTGTGCATTGTGCATCGATGAACCGTCCATTTATTCTTAATTCAGGGGTTGATGAATTTGCTAAAACCAGAAGATCTACTACGCCAATATTGCCGTGCTCGCCTTAACGAAGAAGCAGTGAATGTGGAGAGAGTTCACTTTTACAAAACAGACAAACGAGTCAATCCCAAGCAAGAGGAACCGTTTTGGTTTTCAATAGGTAAGTTACCTGTTTTGGTATCCGCTCCTCATGCAGTAAGGCATTTTAGGCAAAAGAAGATTAAAATGTCCGATCAATATACCGGTTCTATCGTGTACCTGTTGAGCCAATTGACAGGCTGTCATGCGATCGCAACGACAAAACTATATGGCGGAGATCCCAATATGGACGATCCTTGCCTATATAAGGAAAAAATCTCAGAGATCATACGTCGAGAAAAGGTTAAATTCGTCCTTGATATCCACGGAGCAGCTGGGGACAGGAATTTTGATGTCGATTTTGGCACAGATAGTGGAAGAACTCTGTTAAAGAAGGAAGTAATGTTCCAAACGCTTGAGAGGAACTTTCAAACGTTTGGATTCAGCCAGATCTCTCATGATTACTTTGCCGCTTCAGGACCGAACACGGTAGCCAATTTTGTGGCTCGTGAACTTAAAATTCCTGCCGTGCAAGTGGAAATTAATAAGAAATATAGGGTACCAGCACAAAACTCCCAGGGATTTCATCGGATTATTGGGGCATTTGTTCAAGTTATTACAGAATTGGCGCGCTAGGGAACGTTGATAACAATGATATGATTAATGTCAGTGATCAAGGGTTTTTAATGTAAATTCTTAGAGGAACGGCTATAATAAGACATAAGACGAAAAATTAGGAGGTTGAGGCATGCTTTTAACAACTACACCGTCTATTGAGGGCCGTAAAATTATATCTTATTTAGGTATCATTACAGGGGAAGCAATCATGGGCGCAAATATTATGCGAGATATTTTTGCTAGCATAACGGATGTTATCGGCGGACGTTCAGGAGCTTATGAAGAAAAATTACAAGATGCTCGACGTATTGCTTTACAAGAATTGGAGGAACGTGCTGCACGATTAGGCGCTGATGCTGTGGTGGGTATTGATCTGGATTATGAAGTAATCGGTCAAAGTGGTAGTATGTTAATGGTAAGTGCTTCGGGTACAGCCGTACGATTGGAATAGACTTTTCATACGTTCAATAGGAATAATCAATCCCCCTTGATTTTGGACAAAACGACCAAAATTAAGGGGGTATTCTTATATAATGAACTCGTTCAGTTAAAGTTGAAAGATTGGATAAAGATTGGATAAAGTTTGGATAAAGATTGGATAAAGATTGGATAAAGTTTGGATAAAGAGTATTATTAATTTGACAAGCTAGCATAATTCATGTAAACTAATCTCGTTGAGAGGGAGTAGTTGAATTACAAAGGCAACATACCCGGTGGGGAAACTCACCTGACTTTGTAAACCGTAGAGGTAACGAGACTTTTGACATGGCCTAATTTAGGCTATGTCAAAAGTCTTTTTGTTTACCACCACGGTGTATTAAATGGTTAAAAACAAAAAGTAAGGAGTGGTTATTTCGCTGATACTACTATTATGGTAAATGGATTTTAAACTTTGATTAAGTAAAAGGAGGATATAAACGTGGAATATTTCCAAAAAGAAGCTGAAGACGTCATCTTAGAATTAAAAAGTAATGAAGAGATGGGACTAACCACTTCAGAAGCTGAAGCGAGGACCTTACGCTATGGTAAAAATGTTTTTACCCCCAAAGAGAAGGGAAGTATTTTTGCTAAGATATTCGATAGTCTCAAGGAACCCTTAATCATTATTCTGTTAATCTCCGGGTTAATATCTCTGGCGATGGGTCATATCCCGGACGGGATCGGTATCTTTGTCGCCGTCTTAATAGCCACTTCGATTGCCGTGATACAAGAGGGTAAATCGGATAAAGCCTTTGAAGCATTATCAAAGCTCAGTGAAGATGTTCAAGTGAAAGTGATACGAGAGAGTAAAATTGCCTATCTTTCACAAAGTGATCTTACAGTGGGGGATATCATTCACTTGGAAACAGGGGATAAAGTTCCTGCCGATGCCAGGGTCATACATTCTTCGAATCTTGGGATTGATGAATCGATGCTTACTGGCGAAGCTGAAGGAGTATCTAAACAATCTGGTAAAATTGACCGAGAAGATTGTCCTTTAGCAGAACGAAAAAACATGCTATATTCTGGGACTATGGTGACCGAAGGACGGGTAATAGCGATTGTCACTGCTATTGGGGATCAAACCGAGATGGGTAAAATCGCCAACGAGCTCAAAGAAGAAATCACGTCGGAGACTCCTCTTCAACAAAAACTAGCGGACCTTGGTAAGAGAATTTCCATTATCGGATCCATTGCAGCTGCTGGTATTTTCCTTTTCGAATTATTTACTATGTATAGACAAGGTATCCTCGTGTTTGATAATATCGGTGCCGCTCTTCCAGGAATTAAAGACGCCTTTGTTACCTCTGTAGCGCTCATTGTTGCGGCCGTGCCGGAAGGATTGCCGACCATGGTGGCCATCACCCTAGCCTTCAATATGCAGAAAATGGCTAAGAACAATGCCTTGGTTCGCAAATTGATTGCCTGTGAAACAATTGGTTCGGTCAATGTCATATGTTCCGATAAAACAGGAACTTTGACAGAAAACAGGATGACCGTTGTTGATGTTTGGTGTGATGGGAAAAATGTCCCTGTCGATAAACTACACTGTGATGAAATGCTTCAGAACTTCTGTGTCAACTCGACAGCAGATATTACAAAAAAAGATGATAAATTCGAATTCTTGGGTAACCCGACGGAGTGTTCTTTGCTGGTCTGCGCGGATAAGAATAATATAAACTATCTGCATTATCGCAAAGAGTTTGGTGAGCCAATTTCTGAATTCAATTTCACGTCAGCTCGAAAAATGATGTCAACTGCTTATCAGACGGAAAAAGGCTTTAGACTTTATACAAAAGGTTCACCTGAAAAGGTTCTAACTATTTGTAACAGAATTCTTTATAATGGTTCGATTGTCCCGATGACCCAAGAGCATATTGATGAGATTGAAGCGAGTATACTTTCCCTCCAGAATAATGCTCGACGTGTGTTAGCGTTTGCGTTTAATGACTTCGCGCAGGAACCACAGTGGGAGGATATCTACAACATTGAGAAAGACCTAGTGTTTACAGGCTTTATCGGGATTGAAGATCCTTTGCGTTCGGATGTCAAACAAGCGATTGATCAATGTCGTCGTGCAGGAATCACGGTTAAAATTTTAACCGGAGACAATATCAATACGGCTAGAGCCATTGCTAAGCAACTTGGAATTATTAAGAAGGATTCCCTAGTGCTTGAAGTGACAGATATTGAAAACATGAGTGATCAGGAGTTAAAGAGCAAGCTCCCGAAGATCGTGGTTATCGCCCGTTCAAATCCTACCGCGAAAATGAGAGTTGTCAAACTCCTAAAGGAAAACAACGATTCAGTGGTTGTGACGGGGGATGGTATTAATGATGCACCAGCCTTAAAAGCTGCAGATGTCGGAGTTGCCATGGGGATCGCGGGAACGGAAGTTTCTAAGGAAGCTGCAGATATCGTTTTGTTAGATGACTCTTTCTCTACGATCGTCAGTGCCATCAAATGGGGACGCGGAATTTATGAAAACTTCCAACGCTTTATTCAGTTTCAACTTACGGTAAATGTGGTAGCCTTTATCACAGTAATTTTAGCGGAATTAATGGGGTATAAGATGCCCTTTACGACGTTGCAGTTGTTATGGGTCAATATTATTATGGACGGGCCTCCAGCTTTAACGCTAGGCTTAGAACCGCCAAGAGAACATTTGCTGGAAAAACAGCCTATTAGAAGAAATGCATCGATTGTTACCAAAGATATGCTGTTTAAAATTATCTCTAATGGTTTGTTTATTGTGACCGCCTTACTCATGCTTATGAAAACACAAATCGTTGGAGGGACAGAAGCCCAACAATCAACGATCGTATTTACTGCATTTGTCCTGTTCCAACTTTGGAATGCCTTTAATAGTCGAGAATTTGGCGTAGCGAGTATTTTCCCCAATATATATAAAAATAAATTGATGGTAGGAGTCGTCTTTCTGACATTCCTAATCCAGATTCTTGTCACACAGTTTGGAGGACAAGTCTTTAAAACAGTGCCACTGGACATTATGCTGTGGCTGAAGATCATTGGCTACACATTTAGTGTTGTTCTCTTTAGTGAATTTTTGAAACTGTTGATGAGAGGCTTTCGGGGAATGCTTCCTAATTCTCAAAAGGATTAAACATTATCTCTGAAAAGGATAGGGCTAGAGCTTAGTTTATTAGAATTTCTGCCATGATGTTTAGGTGCGCTGTATGGACTAACAAGATTTCGTACAGCGCATTCTTTACTGAAAAATACTTCTTGGGAAAATTGGTTAACTGAATTACTGTAAAGGCCCTTGTAGAATTATGGTATAATAGTTGAAACCCGAGAATGAAGTTCATGTTGACATCATGGAGGGCATTTATGAATAACGATAAGGTTTATTATCTGTCTAAGATTAAATTCCTGGCTGAATTATCATCCCCGGAATTAATGGAAATCGCCAGTGATTTTCAATGGGAGAACTATAATCTGGGTTCCGAAATGATGAGTCAGGGTCAGGAACAGCATTCCTTTTATATTCTGATTAAGGGGAAAGCGGATGTAATCGTTCAAAAAGAAGGAAATCGGACTTGGCGTATTAATACTTTAGTTGCAGGAGATACCTTCGGTGAATTCTCTTTGCTTACTGGTAAATGCGCTGAAAAAACTGTTCTTTGTCAAGAAAAATGTCAGGTTTTAGCTATGGACGCGGAAAGCTTTGCGCGCATGCTCCTGCATTGGCCAAAACTTTATCAAGTTTTTATCGGACAATTAGCAGAGGAACTGAATGAAGCAAACCTCACATTATCAGAAGCCAAATATAAGGAGATTTTACGTTCCTCATTGCAGCTCACCCAATATAAGGATAAATTTTACGGGCTTTGGGGAGGTGCCCGCACGACAAGTGAGGTTGAACGGAAGCTGGAGGAACTTGCTCACCCCAAGGGACATCTGCTTTTAATAGGGGAACGAGGGACTGGTCGCCAAATGATGGCTTGGTACGTCCATCAACGGCAATCCGGCAATTCAGCGCCCTTTGTTGTTGTGGAAGGACGGCGTTTTGACCAGCAATGGAGTGAGTTGATCATAGGGGCCGATGGCAATGAAGATTCTGCAACTTTACCTAGCTCCAATCTTTTCGATATTGTTGAGGGTGGAACGTTGTTTATACGGGAAATAAATCTTATTTCTCCGCATACCCAGCTTAAGTTAGCCGAAGCCTTGGCCGTCTACAAAACTAAATGTTATGTTATTGGATGCTTAAATAAAGAACCTGACGATTTGGGACGAATTATTATTCCTGAACTTCGGGAATGCTTTGCCCATACTTATGAAATATCTCCTTTACGAGAGCGTAAACGAGATATTCCTATTCTAGCACAAGGGTTTCTCGAGAAGCTAGCTCAGAAGAACCAGCGAAATGTCCCTACTATAAATCAGGAAGCGACCAGGTTACTACTTTCTCATGATTTCCTTCAAGGAAATGTATCAGAATTAATTCAAGTCATCGAAAGAGCCTTTCATATTGCGGATCAGGATGTTATAGGGTTAGAACAGATCTTTATTGGTCCGACTTCTCAACAAAACGGTTTTACGCTTAACCTTTTAGCTTGGCCAAGACTGGAAAAAATACTTGTAAGGGGATCACTTATTGGATGGCTACGCCGCGTAGCGGTAGCAGGGTTTTGTGCGCTTGTTTTATTGTTGCTTGTTTCTCCAGAAATTGCGATTAACACAAAAATCTTTGCTTTAGTTTGGGGTTTATGGTGGCCAGCGCTCGCCGTTATTTCCCCTTTTCTAGGCAGACTTTGGTGTACCGTCTGCCCGTTTTCTTCGATTATGGATTTTGTGCAAAAAAGGTGGCACAAGAACCGGCCGATACCAGAGTTCATTATAAAATATGATTATTTTCTGGTTAGTTTTTTGTTTCTCTTTATTTTCTGGGTTGAAGTGGTTACTGGAATGCGTTATAACCCAAGTTATACGGCCATTTTGCTAATTTCTATCCAAGTCACTGCGATTCTCATTGCGATCCTTTTTCCACGTCATACTTGGTGTCGGCATTTTTGTCCTTTGGGAGGATTTATCGGGACTGCATCCATAGGCTCAATGCTGGAAGTTCGAGCGGATGCCGCAGTCTGCCTAAATAAGTGCACTACGTTTGAGTGCTATGTCGGTAAAGGAAAGGTTTCAGGCTGTCCAATGTCCCAGCATCTTCCGTACCTAGACAATAATTTAGACTGTAAATTATGCTTCAACTGTGTGCGAAATTGTCCGAATGGTTCCGTGCATGTCAATTTAAGGCTGGCAGGTCGGGAGGTATGGCATTTAGTCCGCGTTAACCAGGGATATGTTTTCTTTATCGGGGTAATGTTGGCCATCTTAATTCCTCTCAACTATTTTGAACCCCTCCAAAAAGCATGGTCTCCTACTCTCTGGATTGTTTGGTTTAGCCTGCTCTATTGGGGAGCGGGAATAGCTGGGGGTATACTTGCTTGGTTGATCGCGAAACCGTTTAAAACAAAAGCGGCTTCCCTAAGGGTTAAATTGGTATTTGGTTTAACTCCGTTAGTCCTCGCCGGACATATTATGTATCAAGTAGCTTATATTCCGGGAATACGCTCTTTTTTGCTAGGCGGAGGAATTATTACTTCGGACGGTATTTTGCCTTTTTATCTTCCCGCTATAGGACTAGCTCAAGGGATTGCTGCCGCATTCGGCTTAGTGTTGACGCTTATAACTATCGCTATCCTTTTAGTGCGTTCGAAGAAAAAACGAGTATCCGTTTCAAATTAACACGAAATTGGGAAATATCCATAGATGATAAAGGAGTGGTATTATGAGTTTTCTTAAGGAATTTAAGGAGTTTGCTACCAGAGGTAATGTAATGGATCTTGCAATTGGGATCATTATTGGAAGCGCTTTTGGAAAAATTGTATCGTCTCTGGTCGCAGATATTATTATGCCCCCAATTGGTTTAATTGTAGGAGGAATCAAATTTACTGATCTAAAAATAGGTTTAAAAGATGCCGTGTTAGATAGTTCAGGAAAGATTATTACTCAGGCTGTCACCTTAAACATAGGTAACTTTATCCAGGCTGCGTTTGACTTTTTTATCATCTCTGGAGCTGTTTTTTTAATTGTTAAACTTATGAATACACTTAACAGGAGAAAAAAAGAAGCCTCTGTTTCCAAAGGCCCTAGTGAGGAAGTACAGCTTCTTACAGAGATTCGGGATCTCCTTAAGAAACAGCCATAACTT